>JBAQYH010000088.1:0-5554 GCA_049299935.1 Methylobacter sp.
TCGCCGAAAAAGACCTGGAACTGCGCGGACCCGGCGAAGTCATGGGCACCCGGCAGACCGGGCAAATGCATTTTAAGATTGCCGATTTGGCCAGGGATTCCGCTTTGCTGGATACCGTTCAACAGATTGGCGATGATTTTTTCACCCACTCGCCCCAGGCCATCCAGCCCTTATGCGATCGCTGGCTGGGTGCATCTACCGAATATTCCGAGGTTTAATCCAGTTGCCTACCAAGAGCTTTTTATTTAACCGGGAACCCTTATGGGTAGAAAACCGCTCAGGCACCCGCCACACCCTGCCTGAAAGCGTCCAGTCGTGGACCTATGAACCGGGATCGCTGACCCAGCGCCTGCGCGATTATTACGGCAACGCGATTGGCGTTAAGATCCTGCTGCAACAATGGAACACGCCGTTCTTAAGCGAGCGCAGATTGCTTAAATTACACGAAAGCAAGTACAGCCTGATCCGTGAAGTGTTGCTGCACGCCGACGGCAAGCCGCTGATTTTAGCCCGGACCATCATCCCGGCAAAAACCATCAAAGTGGCTAAAAGCAACCTGGCCCATCTGGGCAGCCGACCGCTGGGGGAAGTGATTTTCTCCTATCCGAAACTGGAACGCATCGAAATGGATGTCACCTTGATTAACCCGTCAACCTGGACGCAGCCTGCGATAACCGAAGCCCATATCAACAGGCCAATATGGGGCAGAAGAACCGTCTATGCGATAGCGCAGCGGCAAATGCTGGTCAGTGAGTTTTTTTTACCGGGGGTTCTGGAGGTTTTTTAAGTTGGGTAAAGGTGGTATGTCCATCAAGCTTTACCAGGAGTGCAAGCTTCGCCTAAAGCGCCTACTTTTGGTGCTTGCAAGGCGGGCAAAGCCTGCACTCCAACACCCTCAGCCTAACCCGCATTAGCAATAACAATAGCCCGCTTCGGAGCCGGCAAGCCTTCGCAAGTCAGTTGCGGGTTTTCCGCATCCAAAAAATTCTTCAGCGAATTAAAAGTCATCCATTCGGTAGTTCGCTGTTCTTCAACGCTGGTTACGGTGACATCGACCACTCGGATATTTTTAAAGCCGCAACGTTTTAACCAACTAATCAGGGTATCGCAGCTGGGCAGGAACCAGACGTTGCGCATTCTGGCGTAACGGTCTTCCGGTAATAAGACTTGACCCAGGCCGCCGTCGATAACCAGGGTCTCCAGCACCAGTTCGCCGCCGGATTGCAGGCAGTCTCTCAATTCCATCAGATGATCGATAGGCGAACGGCGATGGTACAGAACCCCCATCGAAAATACCGTATCGAATGCCTTGAGCCCGTAAGGCATGTCTTCTATACCCATCGGTAAAACGTAAACCGGCGCTTCGCCGTACAATTTCCTGACCAATTGAAACTGCATTACATTGAGCATCATCGGATCGATGCCGACTACTGTTTTGGCTCCGGCGCCCAGCATGCGCCAGCAGTGATAGCCGTTGCCGCAACCGACATCCAGCACCAGGCGATGCTCCAGCGGCGCAATATGGTTTTTCACCCGGTTCCACTTCCAGTCCGAGCGCCATTCGGTGTCTATGTGGATGCCGAATAAGTTGTACGGGCCTTTGCGCCAGGGATGCAGGGCTTTTAACTGACTTTCAAGCTGATTTTTTGCTGTCTCGGTCAGGTCATCCGCATCGCCTATTTGCACCGTATCTGCATCCAGCACACGAAGTGCGGCCGGCAATTCCGGCACGCTATCGACCAGGGCCTGCCACTGGGCTAAATTGCCGTGTTTGGTTTGGTCAAAGCCTTGTTCAAGCTGCTGCGGCAACAGCTTTGCCCAGGCTTCGGCCTTAACGTCGACCAGCGTCTTGTATAGGGGTTGGTAGTCAATCATTTCAGGATAATGATGGAGGCGACGTTAAAGTATTGAAACCAAACTTCGGCTGCTGAAAGCAAAATCTCACGGACAGGAACGGCAGGGGATGGGCAAAAGGGCGACCGACCGGCCGCCCTTTAACTCTATGCGGGCAGACTTCGTGTTTTTCGCAATGCTTCAGGAATGAGCAGCGGGTGCCGCCAAAGCTTCGGCATTACGCTTAACCAGTCCATCAATGACCGCGTTTAACGAACCTTTGGTTTGAACTTCATTGCTGAAGGTGGTGCGGTAGTTGGTTACCAAGCTCACGCCCTCGATCATAATATCGTAGGCTTTCCATTCGCCCTGGCTTAACAGCATACGGTAATTTACACCGATAGGCTGGATGCCGGGTTGCAACACTTCAGTTTTCACAATAACTTTTGTCGCGCCGTTTTCCATTTCAAGCGGCAGGAAACGGACCGACCAATCATTAAATTCTACAAAAGCGCGGGAATAGGTTCTTACCAACAGCGTTTGGAATTCGTGTTTAAAACGCTCGCGTTCATCAGTAGTCGCTGTTTTCCAGATTTTACCCAAAACCAGTTCCGAGATTCTGTCGAAATCGGTATGCGGATAAATAACTTCGTTAACGAACTGCGTAATCTTGGAAAAATCTTTGGTAAACGACTTATCTTGCAGTCTTGCCTGTAATTTTTCAGAAGCCACTTGGATCGCTTGTTGCGGAGGCAACAAATCAGCCGCGATTGACTTGGTAACAGGCATTAAACCGAGTAATACAGCAAATAAACCGAATATTGCAACTTGCTTAGCTTTCATAAAACCCTCTAAAATCAAACTGACGAATGCATTCACTCTATCGAATATCAGAGTGCTAAATTCCCTGATACAATAAACCGCTTAAAATTTAGGCTTTAAACTTAATGACTTAAAGCAAAAATTTTGGCGACTCCAAACCCTTAGAACCAAGGATAAGATGACATATAATAACATCAATTTCCCACAAACACGCATGAGAAGAATGCGTTATAACGATTTTTCCCGTCGTTTAATGCGTGAAAACTGCCTGTCTGTTGATGATCTGATTTACCCGATGTTTGTCACTGAAGGTTCAAATCAACGGGAAGCCATCTCATCCATGCCGGGCGTGGAAAGACTCTCCCTCGATTTATTGCTGGAGGAAGCGCACGAACTTTATAACCTGGGCATACCCGCCATTGCGCTGTTTCCGGTAACGTCTGCCGATAAAAAATCGGAGCATGCAGCCGAAGCCTATAACCCTGACGGCCTGATCCAGCGTAGCGTAAGGGCGTTAAAAAAAGCCGTTCCCGAACTGGGCATTATTACCGATGTTGCGCTGGATCCCTTTACTACGCACGGCCAGGATGGCTTGGTCAACCCGGCCGGCTACGTGATTAACGATGAAACCATAGAGGTACTGACCCGCCAGGCGCTGTCCCATGCCGAAGCCGGAGCCGATATAGTGGCTCCGTCTGACATGATGGACGGCCGTATCGGCGCAATCAGACAGGCGCTGGAAGCCCAAAACCATGTCAACACGCTGATACTCGCTTATTCCGCCAAATATGCCTCCAGCTTTTACGGGCCGTTCAGGGATGCGGTGGGTTCCGCAGGGATGTTAGGCAAAGGCAACAAATACAGCTATCAAATGGATCCTGCCAATTCCGATGAAGCCATGCGCGAAATACAGCTGGATTTACAGGAGGGCGCGGATATGGTCATGATCAAGCCCGGCATGCCCTATCTGGACATCATCCGCCGGGTCAAAGACCAATACGGCGTACCGACGTTTGCCTATCAGGTCAGCGGCGAATACGCGATGCTCAAAGCCGCCGCCATCAACGGCTGGCTGGATGAAAAACAAGTCGTAATGGAATCCCTGTTGGCCTTCAAGCGTGCCGGTAGCGACGCCATCCTGACCTATTACGCCAAATCCGTTGCCCAGTGGCTGCAAGAGTAGTGCGGCTATTTTAAATAATCTTTATAACTAATCAGCGGCTAAAAAAATACGACGGCATGGATGCAGGAGGTACGGCCTCACGGATGTGAGAGGTAGGGCAACGCACGGAGCAGTTGCCAAGACCAAAACAGGTGCCTCTAAGCGACACGGATTTGACGGATAAACACTGAAATAGCAGCCGTTTAAACCCGTCTAATCAGTGTCATCCGTATTCCATTTATAATAATTACAAATAATTTTTTATCTAACAACTGAAGAGGAGCCTGTTTCATGTCAGAAGATATCCTAATCATCGAAAAAAGAAGATTTCATATTGAAGAAGCCATTCTGGTTTTGCTGCTGATCCTGTCGCTAGTCGGGATCGGGATCATGGACTTCTCTCCCGCCGACGGTTATGGCTACTGGCTTATCATGATGCTCCTGTTCGGCCTGTTTGCGATGATTATCGGCTGGGCGCAATCCAAACATCGCAGCGACGATTTCAAGATCATCTTACGCGAGCAGTCAATACACTGGGCCACGTCATTGCTGGTAGTCGGCGGCGCATTTTTAATACACCAGTCAGGACGAATCGCCGAAGAAGATGCCGGACTCATTATCCTGCTGATTTTATCGCTTTCCACCATCCTTGACGGCCTGCGCGTAGGCTGGCGCTTTAGCCTGGTTGGTCTTTTCCTGGGTGTCGCCGCCGTTGTTTCAGTCTATACGCCGCATTTTCTCTGGATAGAATTGGGTATCGCCATTTTGATCGTTGCAGTGACCATTGCCTGGGAATTATGGACGGAAAAAAGAGCACAATCATGGTCTTAACCGATCGCTACGCCGTCTTTGGTTATCCGATCAAACACAGCAAATCGCCACGCATTCACCGTCTTTTTGCCGAACAAACCGGACAGGCGCTTGAATACACCGCGCAAGAAGTCCCCGCTGAGCAATTCCAGGCCGCCGTTGCACTGTTTTTCGCTGAAGGCGGCAAAGGCTTAAATTGCACCGTACCGCTGAAAGAACTGGCCTGGAACTACGCAGGCCATAAAACCGGACGCGCCGAACTGAGCAAGGCCGTCAACACACTCGCGCTCCAGGCTGACGGTTCCATCTTAGGTGATAACACCGACGGTATCGGCCTGGTAACCGACTTGCTCGCCAACCATGCCATCGTCTTAGCGGGCATCCGCATACTGATTCTGGGGGCCGGTGGCGCCAGCCGGGGCATCATAGCGCCGATTCTTGAGCAAGCCCCGCAATCCCTTGTTATCGCCAACCGCACGGTTGACAAGGCCGTCAAACTGGCCGCAGAATTTCACGGAAAAGGGCCGATCACCGGCTGCGGCTTCGACGATTTACAAAACCGGCAGTTCGACTTGATTTTAAATGCGACTTCCGCCAGTTTGAGCGGCCAGTTACCGCCATTGCCATCCGGCTTACTGGCTACAGGCGGCAACTGTTATGACCTCGCCTACGGCAACGAGCCGACGGCTTTTGTGCGCTGGGGCCTGGAAAATCATGCGGCAAAAAGCCTGGATGGATTGGGTATGTTGGTTGAACAAGCGGCAGAGGCTTTTTTTATCTGGCGGGGCGTTCGCCCAAAAACACAGCCTGTTATAGAGCTGTTGAATTCAGAAAGGCTAAAGGCTAAAGGCTAAAGGCTAAAGGCTAAAGGCTAAAGGCTAAAGGCTAAAGGCTAAAGGCTAAAGGCTAAAGGCTAAAGGCTAAAGG
>JBAQYH010000089.1:0-4994 GCA_049299935.1 Methylobacter sp.
GTCCGTATCATTGTTGACTCTACATTTTCCGGGAAACGTGATGAAGCGACGGCCACTGCCTTTTTTCAGGTAAACGGTTTTCCGAAAAAGGTTGTGACGGATAAAAGCGGGGCACACTATGCCGGGCCGGAAAACATTAACTTCTTGATGGCGCCTGCCTCTTTGCTCTGAGTGTCTTTCAAGTGCCGATATGACGTTATTGCTGTTCCTGTCAAACAGAGACCAATCTTATAGATTGAGAAAGATATAGCGCTGAACAGTCTCTTCAACCGGCTGTCTTATCTCAATGAACCTACAGCCTATTTTTTGAGTTTTTTGTAATTCACCGGGGTTAATTATGTGCTTGTCACAGATTTCAAAGGAAATCACACACTCACCCGCTTCAGAAAGTGCGAGCTTACAGTGCTCAAATATTGTACCTGGAATCAGCAGATCAGAAATTTCATTGTAATCATTCAGTATCGAGAAACCGGATTGGCTGATGTCAAATAACTTAAGGTTAATTTCCCTGTTTTCGAGTATTAACTGGCAATGACAGGCATCGGAAACCGGGACTTTTACCCTCTTGTATTCTCTACGCTGGATCCAAAAGAGCGATTCAGGAATAGGAATGCTGAAAGCAGGCTCTCCTTTATGGATTGTTTTCAGCGCTGTTCCCGTGAATGAGGCTTTAATGCCTCTATATTCGGCTTCGAATGTAATGTTGCTGCTGTTGAATAGGTGATGATTCAAATCCTGCTTGGAACCAAAAGTCACCGTATCGTGTTCTTCGTCAATATCGAGCAATGTCGTGATATGGGGTTCATCATTTGCCTCATAGCGCGCTTTGATCGGGCATTTATTTTCAAATAATAATGCTAATTTATTGATTATTTGCTGTTGATCCCGAATCGGTAAAGAGGCTATGTCCCGCATTGAATATATGTTGGTTTGATGTTGCCGTCAAAATAGGTAAAACAAGGGCAGTATAAACCAATGCGGGTTTTCTGTTGAGCCAAAACATAGCGTCTTTATTTGGTTTGCTACAGGATATAGCGGAGGATGATGTGCTGACGTTTATTGAACTTACTTGGTATTACTGGAAAATGCTATAAACATAATTTGAAAGTTGCCCAGAAAAATTGCAGGCATAAAAAAGGGTCAGATTTTACTCTAACCCTTTGATATATTTGGAGCGGCGATGGGAATCGAACCCGCGACCGGCTGATTACAAATCACGTTATTTATATATAACTTATTGATCGATATAGTATTTTAATGTCATTTTTTTGCGTGATTTGCACAACTGAGCATAACGAATCACAACCGAACCCGCAAAAGTCACGCAGACTTCACGCATCGATGTATCAAAACGGCATTGTCGGAACAGCTTCCCCGGCATATTTTGTATTTTGAAAGCGCCAATAATAATGATGGCATTGATAGCAACTATAATTTCGGAGTATCCTTATGCCCAGTCTAGGAGTCTGTCGGATAGGTATCGTTCCACTCTTTCGGGTGGATATTTTAGAATGCATTAATTGCTAAATATTAATTAAAGTGGTTTTTAAATGCCATTAAATAACCTTTTTTCTGTAGCTAGTGGAATTATTTTAGTGTTGATTCGCTAAGCCCGACAGGCTCCTAGTCGTTAGAAATCTTGATGAAACAATAATCAACGCTCTTAAGGCAAGAGCAGTAGAGCACCATCGTTCTACAGAAGCAGAACATCGCGCAATTTTGGCAGAAGTCTTGATGAAGCCACAGCGGAAATCTTTCGCAGAAGCCTTATCAAGCATTCCTGCTGTCGGTACCGATGCGGACTTCATGAGACTCAACGATGATACTAGAGCTCCCAATGTATTTGATTGATACCAACGTCATCAGTGAAATAAGAAAAGGCGATAGGGCAAATATTGGTATGCGTCAGTTTTTTGATGCCGCCATTCAAAACAACGCCCGTCTATATGTCTCATCAATCACTATTGGCGAGTTGCGCAGAGGCGTTGATTTGATTTTTCATCGGGGTGATGCCAGTCAAGGTAAGCTGCTGGAAAACTGGTTAAATTCTATCCTCGCACACTATCTTCTTAGTATTGACTGCGAAATTGCTTTGCTTTGGGGGAAATTGCGCGTTCCGGAACCCCAACATACGCTGGATAAACTAATTGCTGCAACTGCGTTAAACTACGACCTTATTGTTGTTACGCGTAACGTCAAAGATTTCGAAAATACAGGTGTTAGTCTACTGAATCCTTTTGTAGAGTAAATTATGATCGTATTTTCCAATAATCGCGTTGAGCAGAATTCAATGTTTGCATTTTCCGCCACAACTGTTTACATCCGAACAATTCTATTCATTAACACTAGCCAGTACCTGATTGATAACCGCCGCTGAAATACGAAAATCAGAGGCATGCAAAACTTCAAAAGCCGCCCTTGCCGATACGATTAACCCTTGTTTTTTCGCCTGACCAATAATCGCCGCAGTACCGATAACACGTAGCCCTTGCTCCTTCGCCACGGCACGACCAGCACGCTCATCCATAATCAACAAAACCTCGTCATCATGACTTAAACCCAGATTAATACAGTCTGTTTCACCGGCGTCCAGGTCAATATCTAATCTCGGCTCTATCGGTTCAGGCCATACATTTATCCAGCCTATGTCGATGGCGTGAGCAATAGCCTCTTCACCACGCGCTGCCTTACCTGGAAGGACTTCATTCTTTACGGTCTCGGACAGAAAAACCGTCCCAAAAATGTCAGGTAACCACTTTAAACCATCCACCATCGCCAGTCCGATTAAGGGACTGGCATCAATAACAACAATTCGTGCCATACGGTGTTACGCTTCTTTCAACCATTGATCCAGGGTATCCATATCCTGTTGTACATCCTCAGTTGATTGATTAATGACAGGAATACCCAAACGCGATACATGGGCGATAAAGTCGGCCAACGGCGTGTCAGCAAGCTTCGCAGCGCGAGCCAATGATAAATCGCCGTCTTTGAACAATGCGGTTGCTAAGGCTTTACGCACACCAGGCATGCCGATAATTTTGGACGATTTTAGCCCTATCATTAAGGCGTCCGGTTCGTTTCTATTCATTACCAGCACTAAGTCGTCATGCGCCATGCGCAATGCTTCGCTGGGATTATTCTTTAAACCGCTCACATTCACTGTTTTCATAGCCTTTCCTCATAGGAAGATTGTATAGGCACACTATAAGCATAATTGCTTCAAAACTCAATGAAGATGAGTTTTCTGGCAGCCGGATTTATTCATACTGTAGTTGCCACCAAGCAATAAATAGGTAGTTTGTTTTTTAAGCTTACTTCCCAAGATTTTATCGGATAGAGTAGAAACATGATCAGCTCACAATTGTGAATTGATCATCGTGTATCCTAAGCCCTTATATCCGGTTTTTCGTTTTTCGCTCATCTTGCCTAGCATCGGCACGTTGCTATCAACATAATCGTAAATCCTGACTTCGGTTTTTGCATGATGTAATCGGTGCAAACGACCAACATATTGGGCCAAGGTACCTTTCCAAGAAATCGGCATAACCAGAAATAGCGTGTCCAGTCTGGTATCGTCAAAACCTTCGCCCAAATAGCGTCCTGTCGCAATAATAATCCGTTCTTCATCGTCGGGAATACTTTGTAGGCCGTCTTGCAATTGCTTGCGTTGCCGGACGCCCATACCACCTTGCATAACGAAAACATTTTTTGCAAATGCGCTGATCTGCTCGGCCAATAGCAACACATGCTCTTTAACACAATCGGTGATCGTCCTTCAGTCAAGGCTTGCTTTATGTCTTCGAGAATAAACTGATTGCGCTGTTCATCAACAACCAGTGCTTGATAAATCTCATGAATCGACGATTGATTATCGGTGTTAGTGTTTTCATGCATTATGAACGCCGTTTGCCTTTGTGTTACATAATGGTCAAAAGGCCTTACTAAAGCCTGTTGTTTGGCACTGGCCTGATGCCGAACGGGGCCACACTGCATAAACACAATCGGATGGTGGCCATCTTTTCGCGTCAGGGTTGCGGATAAGCCCAATACATATTTTGCTTTATACGCTTTAGCAACGGATTCAAAGCTGACTGCGGATAAATGATGGCATTCATCAAAAATGATTTGACCATAATTAGCCACCACATCGTCAACCGTTTGATTTTTGGTTAAGCTTTGCATAATGGCGACATCGATAATACCTGTCAGTTTATTTTTACCACCACCGATTTTGCCGACCTGTTTTTTGCTCACATTTAAAAACAGCTCAATACGTTCCAACCATTGATCTAAAAGCTGACGGCGATGGGCAATAATCAAGGTATTGACTTGGCGATTTGCCAGAATATGGAGCGCAACCACTGTTTTTCCAAAAGCTGTTGTCGCAGAGAGCGTGCCTATATCGTGTTCGAGGAGTTTATTTGCTGCCTGGGTTTGTTCATCGGTCAACCGCCCCAGGAACTGCAAGTCTGGAATGTTGTCACCTGAAAACCGTTCATCCTGAATCACAGGTTTGATTTTTAGCTCAACCAAGAGATTGATCAAGTCATCCAGACACCCTCTCGGCAACGCAATATGTTGAGAATAATACTCGGCACAAGAAATGATCCTGGGTTTGCCAAAAGTCGACAATCGCATAGCTTGGTTTTTATAAAACTCCGGATTCTGAAATGCAGCAAGGCGAATAATCCTGCTTTGCAGTGCTGTAGGTAAATATCGGTTATCGATGAAAAGCTGATTACCCAGAACAATGGTCACAGACTTAGGCAGAGGTTCATTGATAGTGATTTCTTTGATTTTGCGTGAAGGCGCTATTTTTCAGGGTTCACCCTCTTCTTCATTAATAGGTAATTTCACTCCTAAAATGTTAAAAAGCGTGCAAAACTTTCCAGGGTCCTGGGGAAAAGAGCGTTGAAAAGTTTCCACCCCAGGTTATTTAATGTCCGGTTTTTGACCGGAGAATCCTGGAGTGTTAGCAATGGACGTTATTG
>JBAQYH010000090.1:0-2404 GCA_049299935.1 Methylobacter sp.
CCATGTGACGATTTGCTGGCGTTTCAAAACCTAAAAAAGGAGAGCTGACTATGGATTATTTTCAAATGACTGCCCCCTGCGGTCTAGACTGCTTCAATTGCCATTTCTTTTTGGCCCATGAGGACAAGGAAGCCATGAGCACGGTTAAGACACTGTCTGAGGAATTCAACATTCCTATTGAACTAATGCTCTGCAATGGATGTCGTAAACATAATGGTCAAATCCCCATACAAAAACAAATTTTCGGTGACGCACATCGTTGTGCAGCCTATGAGTGTTCCCAAAGCAAGGGTTTGGAGTTTTGTGGCGCTTGCGACCAGTTTCCTTGCGACAACCTGCACCCCTATGCCGACAAAGCCAGCGACCTACCACACAACATCAAGGTCTTCAATCTGTGCTTGATTAATAAAATGGGTTTGGAAAAATGGGCCGAGTCCAAGGCATCTGAAGTTCGTAAAGTCTATTTCACGAAACCTTGGACTTTGACGTAATTAAAGGTGCCGTTGCTATCTTAATAAAAGGGGAAACCGAACAATCCAATGATTGTGCCAAGGTAAATCCGTGTGGAAATTGTGGGACGCCCATGAAATTATGCGTTTCTTTAGTTGCCCTGCTTGTGCCCTGTCGTCCTTGCAGGCAGACAGCACGCCCAACCAGGTGTTGCACCAGACGCCGAAAAGCGTGGCGCTGGTGAACTTTTTGTTGGGCGCGACGAAAGCTTAGTGGTCTTGAAAGGGTCTTACCATGAGAATGAGAAAGAAAGCCAAGCTCAAAACGGGAAAGCTGCGTAGCCCGGCACGCATCGAGTATCTTAAGGTTGAAAACTACCGGGCTTTGCGAGCTGTCGAGCTCAAGGATATTACGCCGTTGACCGTGCTACTGGGGCCCAACGGCAGTGGCAAGTCGACACTGTTCGACGTGTTCAATTTTTTGTCAGAGTGTTTCCAGTTCGGCTTGAGGCACGCATGGGATCGGCGCGGGCGCGGAAAGGAGCTCAAGACACGCGGTCAAGCGGGACCGGTGGTAATTGAGCTCAAATACCGGGAGCGTCCCGGTCAGCCGGTGATTAGCTATCATCTAGCGATAGACGAAAAGAAAAGAGGGCCCGTTGTTGTCGAAGAGTGGCTACAATGGCGGCGAGCAGAGCGAGGGAGGCCCTTCAGATTTCTTGAGTACCATGAAGGAACAGGCAAAGCCGCCAGTGGCGAGATGCCAGATGAAGACGATGCACGTGTTGACATACCCCTTCGTTCTCCAGATTTGATCGCGGTTAACACGTTGGGGCAATTTGCGGAGCACCCGCGAGTGGCAGCGCTGCGCGAGTTTATCACCGATTGGTACGTCTCATATCTCTCCGTGGACGACACGCGTGGACAACCCGAGGCCGGACCCCAAGAACGGCTGAGCAAAACCGGTGATAACCTTCCGAATGTAATTCAATATCTGCTGGAACAGCATCCCGATAGGCTGGAGCACATTTTTGATGTACTGCGGCGACGCGTGCCTCGACTTGAACGCGTCGTGACTGAGCCAATGCCTGATGGGCGGCTATTGTTGCAGATCAAAGACGCACCCTTTGACCGCCCAGTGCTCGCGCGGTTTGCGTCGGACGGCACGCTTAAACTGCTGGCCTACCTGATAGTACTCTATGATCCTCAGCCACCGCAGTTCATCGGCATCGAAGAGCCTGAAAACTTCCTGCATCCGCGGTTGCTGCCGGAGCTTGGAGAAGAGTGTCGGGCGGCGACAGAACGTTCCCAACTGCTCGTTACGACGCACTCTCCATTCTTTCTCAATGCGATGAAGCCAGACGAAGTTCGTGTCCTTTATCGCGATGAAGATGGTTTCACTCAGACGTCGCGAGCATCGGATATCGAGGGAATCACGGACTTTGTGGCTGAAGGAGCCGCCATGGGACACCTCTGGCTCGAGGGTAGATTCGGATTGGGTGACCCACTTGTAAATGCAGGTGCGCCCAGGAAGAAAGGATCTCGCCGATGACCGTCGAGCACGTGGAATTGCTCGTTGAAGAACCTTCAATGGAAACGGCGCTGAGGCTGCTGCTCCCCAAGGTCCTCGACAAAATCTCTTTCGAGATTTACCCCTATCAATGCAAAGATGAGCTCCTGCAGCGATTGCCGGAGCGGCTTCGCGGTTACGCCCGGTGGGTACCGAACGACTGGCGGATTGTCGTCGTGGTTGACCGGGACGACAGTGAGTGTGAGGAGCTCAAGACGAAGTTGGAACAGATGGCGCGAAAAGCCGGTCTTGTCACCAGAACACAAGCCAGAACTGCCAATATACCCTATGTGGTTGTCAATCGTATCGTGGTGGAAGAGCTCGAAG
The DNA here is from genome assembly GCA_049299935.1 of Methylobacter sp. GTDB lineage: Bacteria > Pseudomonadota > Gammaproteobacteria > Methylococcales > Methylomonadaceae > Methylobacter_A. The sequence goes on from JBAQYH010000090.1 coordinate 2,347, forward strand.
CATGGTACTTCGGCGATTGGGCTGCAGTACGGTCGGCATATCCGGGTGTGTCTAAGAC
>JBAQYH010000091.1:0-2396 GCA_049299935.1 Methylobacter sp.
CAATAACGTCCATTGCTAACACTCCAGGATTCTCCGGTCAAAAACCGGACATTAAATAACCTGGGGTGGAAACTTTTCAACGCTCTTTTCCCCAGGACCCTGGAAAGTTTTGCACGCTTTTTAACATACTGAAGACTTACGGAGGTCTCTAACAATTAACAAAGACTTCCATCTGTAAGGGAAAAATCTTTAGCACCCATCCGCCGGATTTGCCCCAGCAATTCTTATTAGCGCGGAAAGCCGATGAAATCCGTTGAGAACTTTGCATGGGCGTTGTTTGAGGGGGCTTTTATCATTATCAGGAAAATATACCTCGCTCCCATGGCATAGGTATCTACACAAATGCCGGCTCCTTCTCCCTTGAGGGAGAAGGTTGGGATGAGGGGGGATATAAGTGGTTGTTTTTATTCTCCTCACCCCTCTTCAGCAGGAGAGGGAGCTGGATCGACTTGTAACTCATTGTATTTATAATGCAAAAAAGTTATGTAGATACTTATGCTCCCATGGGCTACGCCCGTCTTCAGCCGGTTTTCAAATATCCAGTCTGGGCAGCGGCGGCAAGGCTATCCGGAAAGTTGCCGATAGCTGGAGTGGAATGTGCGTAGGAACGGGGAAAACATGCCGTTGTCTTGGGGCATCGAAATGTTGGGCATAAACAGCGTGCCCAACCGACTATGTTTTCGAGACAGTGGAAAATGAATGGATCAGATACCTAAACGCATCCAGTTCCTCCATGCGCTTTGTAAATCACGCAAAATTCCGCATACAATCTTTCGGCCTTATCGGGTTTGTTGCAAATGTCATTAGGGGGGAACCAACTGCTGCATGCAAAATTGTCTATATAGGCTTGAGTGTGCTGGTAGTCTGCTTGAGCAAGATATTTGGATGATTCTCCCCATAATAGTTTAGATAGTTCAGTCCCGCCATAGGGTTGTAACTGCCCGGTAAATCCTGGGATCGAGTCGAATTGAGTGTAAGTATAAGGCGTGGCGTTATTTATCGCCGAGGTTATAGCGGCGCTGACGCAAGAATCGCCAGGCAATGCCACGTCCGGATAAATCGCAGGCAACTCTTGTAAAGTGTTTGTTTCTGTCTTCACTTTTGGAGGGGTTAAGCTCCATGCGTGCGGGACGATGTCATTACTATTCCAGATAAAGTCTGCAGTTAACTGGCTTGGGTTGTTTGTGACAAAATTTTGAACATAAGCCGCAAAAGTTGCATCGCCAGGCGTTGGTCCGGCTGTCGCCAATAAGGTAACTTGTTTCCAGTACGATAGATTTATACCGCTGCTTGCCGATGAGTTTGGGTCCATTAATGCCATCGTTAGCAATGGTGAAAGCGCACCGCCGAGGCTATGACCGGTAATGGTCAGTTGTATGGTCTCTTTGTCGGATAGACTAGCTAAAAAAGCTTGCAGAGTATTTGGGCTGGTTAAGGTCAGAAGATTAGTCAATCCCAGATTGTCGCCGGTAGTCACATTGCCCGCTACGGTATAATAAGTCCAGGGTGTTGGCGCAATATCCCCATCTTCTTGGACCCAGTCGAATGTGGAATGCGGGTTCGTGCCGGCAATAGCGATAACATACCAAGTGCCTTGTTGTGCTACGAACATCGTGTTGCCTATTTTAGATGAATCCTTCGGCTCATAGTAAGCAGGCCCCCAAACCACGTTCCAATCGTAGCCGGGAGACCAATAAGTCCCAGAAATGCCGTCGATGGCATTTTGCAGGTCCGTTTGAGTCCACTTATTTATGCCGGCGGCATTCGCTAGCCAGGACAAGGTCATGACTTGCTGGTTATTATTTGGTGTAATCGGTGTGATATTTGCCATGGGTTATCTCCAGTAACTGTTTATATGGTTAATAAGCTTGGTTGCGTTTATCGCAGACCTTACTCAGGGCTGCTCGATTTGCCCCCTAACCTCGATTCAGCGCGGTAACGAACAGATGGCATTGTTAGTCATCGGCAAACACGCGGATCAACGGGGCCAGACTTGATTGATTTCAAACGCAATCACTAAAAGCCCTTAGGATGCGGTGAAGTACGATCTGCATCCTACGAACTAGACAGGCCACTCGGCGATGGCCTGAATTGGACTATAACCATCCCCAAAAAAGAAAACCTACAAAAGCCTACAGAAAATCGCCCATCCGCCGGGTTTGCCGCAGCAATTCTTTTTATTGCGGCGAGCATGTACAAGCTACGATGAAATCCTTTGAGAACTTTATACGAGTGTTCGGCGACTCTTGGGCAGAATTGTGTAACGACGAGCGCCGCGCGCCGCTTCCATTAAGGAATGTGTACGAAACAACTTGGACAAGGTGCCAATAGCCGGAGTGCAGGCTTCGCCTGCCAGCGCAAGCAAAGCTTGCACTCCCGCTGCAAACATACGGCGC
>JBAQYH010000092.1:0-2392 GCA_049299935.1 Methylobacter sp.
CATGACCGAACAGTGCATTTTTTCCGGCGGCAGGCCTTCGAGCTGGTCGGCAATATCCTGGTTGGTCACTTTTAACGCTTCATCCAGCGTCATGCCCTTGATAATTTCGGTCAGCACCGATGACGAAGCAATCGCCGAACCGCAACCGAACGTTTGAAAACCCGCTTCAAGGATAATTTCACTGTCGTCATCAACCTTCAGGGTCAGCCGTAACGCATCGCCGCAGCTGATAGACCCCACTTCGCCGGTCGCATTGGCATCGACGACCGCGCCCGCATTTTTTGGGTTAAAAAAATGCTCTTTTACTTTATCTGAATAGTCCCACATGGCTTTATCCTCGGAAAATGGTTTGCTGGCGCGTTAAGAACAGGTTTTAGTTCCGGTACCGTCGGCACTGGTATTAAACGAAGTACCGCAAGCGCAACTTTTAGCCGCATTAGGGTTGGTAAACTTGAATCCCGAGCCTTCGATGGTATCGAGAAAATCGACGGACATGCCGTCAAGCATCGGCAAACTGGTTGGATCGATAAACACCTTCACCTCGCCGCAATCGATGATGGTATCTTCCGGTGTGTGGCTGCCTTCGAGTTTCAAGCCGTATTGATAACCTGAACAACCGCCGTCGGTGACTTCTATCCGCAAACCCGCTGTCGGCGTTTCCGAACCGGCAATAAAACGGCCGACGGCGCTAATGGCTTTTTCTGTTAATGTGATCATTTTTATGCACTCCTGAATGTATGGCATCGTTCTTGTTAATACCTAAAGCAACCTGTATGCCATTTCGTTATTTATTTATGAATGGGTTATTTAATAAGGCGTTAACAGAACACCCACACAATAAACAATGTATTACCAAACAGGTTTCAATCACATAACCAGCTGACAATGTAAGGTTTGCTACAAAATAAAGGGGATAAGAAATGAACGTAGAAGATTTAGATGTAGGCGATGTCGTTTATGCTGCAAAAACGATTACCGATGATGGCTCAATACCCGATGGTATCGAAGGCGAAATACTGGCCGAGGCCGGAACTCGCGGGGTGATCACCCTGATCGGGCATGTGGAGGAAGAGCCGGATCGCAGCGTTTTTCTGGTGCGCTTTGAAGATAAGGATATGAATCTGGGCAATCCGATTGGCTGCTGGGTTGAGGATTTGGCAGTGGAGCCTAAGCGGGTTAATTGATTTTTCACCACGAACGACTGCATGGGCAGATATTTGCTCCTGCAATATCTGCATTCACCCCATCCATGTGGATTATGCAGGAGCAGTTGCCGAGGCACGAAGGACACGAAGAAAAAATTCAACAAACCGGACGGGTATGTTGTCCACACACCAACTCAAGAGAAACATCGTCATCCCGGCAGGGATTGCCGGGATCCACGAGCCATGGATGGCAATATCAAATTTTACCACTGAGACTTACTACGCGGTTCAATCATATCTTTATGTTTTTCAGAGCACACTTCACATCCCTATGTTCTGGATCCCGGCACAAATCTGTCTGGAACAGATTTGCATTTACCCGAAGAGCGCCAGGCAGGATAGCCTGACGTGACCCGACAGAGCGCGTTAGCGAATCCCTGCCGGGATGACGCGTTATATGGAAACCTATGCCCTTTGAACGAGGACCTTTCTTCCTAGGATTTAACCCAATGAACAAACAAACCGAAACCGTCCTGAACTACCACAATCGCACCAAACACAGCCTGGAGCGCTACGCCAAAGGCCCGGAATCCATCGACTGGGAAGACCAACCCGATCAATTCCGGCGATTTTCCGGTTGCGAGATTTTCACGCTGCCAAAACCTGGAACCAAACTCGAACCGTTGTTTGCCGACCTGGATAACCCGGAAACAATCTCCGCAAAACCGTTAAACCTGACTAATGCCGGTTTATTGCTGGAATTAGCCTTCGGCCTGTCGGCATGGAAACAATTCGGTCCAAGCCGCTGGGCATTACGCTGCAACCCGTCCAGCGGCAACCTGCACCCGACCGAAGCTTATCTGATCAGCGCCAGTGATAGCTTTATCAAATCCGGCGTTTATCACTACGTCAGTCACGACCATAGCCTTGAACAGCGTTGTCGGTTTTCCGACAATTTGCCCGATTCCGGCATATTGATCGGCTTATCTTCAGTCCATTGGCGGGAAGCCTGGAAATACGGCGAAAGAGCTTACCGCTATTGCCAACATGATCTAGGTCATGCCCTGGGAGCATTGCGATACGCGGCGGCGACGCTGGGCTGGTCGGTGGAATTGCTGGACGAATGGTCGGATGACGACATCGCCAAGCTATTGGGACTTGATCGGGATGATTTTAAACAACAGGAACATGAATCCCCCGATATTATTTGCCGGATTAATACGCGGTCCGGCGCTATGCCATTAGAC
>JBAQYH010000093.1:0-1824 GCA_049299935.1 Methylobacter sp.
ATGCACTATCGCGCTCCGCCTTAACCTGTTCCAGTTCTTCGGCGGTGGTTTGCAGTTCGGCCAGGGTGTCGTCTCGCTCGCTCTGAGCCTCGGCCACGCGGGCGTTAGTAGCCAGCGCTAACTGGTCAAGTTCCGATTTGGTCTCGGCAAGCGCCGCATCCCACAACTGAGCAGCTGCTCCGTGCAGTACGTCAATAATAGCTGTCGGTAACGGCGCCCGCTCAACCGGCTGTGCCACTTGCAAAACCTGGCTCTCTTTCCAACGGCGCAGCGCCTGGCTAATGGTCGTCATCGATCCGCCGCCGATGGCCGACCAGATCGCCCGGTTGGTGACTTTTTCACCGCTTGCCGCCAGTCGGTCGGCAACGTCAAAAATCATATCGTCTGTAACAACTCTTTCAATGCCCATAAACCCGCCTTTTTGTTATGATAACGTTATTAATTTTATGATAACGTTATCATAACAAATTTACAAGTTAAAGACGCGGGCAATTTTGCCCGCGTCTACGTTAATTTAGATCACCCGGCCAACCGTGCCATTTCCACCCCCAGCGACCAGATAGCGCGGTTAAGCCGTATGTTCTCACTCACCCCGGTCACTTGTCGCGTGGACATTCTGCCGCCGTTCCGGTTGATGCCGCGTACCCCGCCTTGAATCATATTTTCCTGAACCCGGTTTAAGGTATGCCAAAGATCATCGCCCCGATCACTGGAACGGCGGGCGGCATTCAGCTTGTACGCTTCTATAGGCACGTTGTCATCGGGATCGTAGCGAAGTTGCAGCGCGGCATTGGCAAAGGCGTTTTGTTGCCCTGGGCTTAATACAACACTTTGCATCAACTCCTTTGCTGAATCGACCTGTTCGAATTCATCAACGATGTGATAAGCGCCCTCGATGACATTGGTTAAAACATCGCCGGAATGCCGGATACGAAAATCTTCGATCTCTGAACCGCAAATCAAGCCATTGTGGCAAACGAAACGGAAGCAACCGGCCAGCATTTGGTAACTGCTGGTGCCGTCATGGGAATTAACCAGGATGATTTCGTTGGCCGTGTCGCCGATTATCTGGTTCTGATGGCGAAAACGGATCATGTGCTTGGTAAATTCCGATTTACCCTCAATGCGTGAACGTGCCTGACAAGCCATAAACGGTTGGAAGCCTTCACCGCGCAGGCCATTAACAACCTCGCAAGTTGGGATATAGGCATAGCGGGCGGAACGCGAATTATGCGGCGCATCGGCGAAGACCGAAGGCGCAGCTTTAAAGATTTGCTCGTCTGACAGCGGACTATCAGAACGCACCAACCCGGAAATATTTTTGAAAGATGTAGCTAACTTTGCCATGATAGTGACTCCTACTAAGTAAGCCCTGCAAGGTGGACTAGACCGAAACAGGGCAAAGGTTAATTAAAGAACCGACCGAAAAGGTGGGACAGACGGCCAGCGGATTTAAACCCGCTGGCTTTTTTGTCGTATTAATTATAACTTAACTCATAAAATAATACAATAACATATTGATATAAATAAACTAAACTTAAATATAGAATCACGCAATTAACAGTGTGAACTTGGCAATTTCGTAAATAACAAAAACCAACCTTGAACTTGAGCCTCAGGGGGTTTGGGGGGCAGCGCCCACCATTTTAAAAAAAACCGCGAAGCACCTTTTATCTTTTCCGCCGAGTTGAGGGCATAGCCATAAACCCGTTAAGAAAAACCAACCCGTCACCATCGCCTACCTATTCGGTTAGTCAGTCGGTAAGTCCTGTCAAGACGCAGATTGCTTAGTGTTTGTTGCGCATGAAGTGCGCTTACAAACAC
>JBAQYH010000094.1:0-11806 GCA_049299935.1 Methylobacter sp.
CCCACGGGCTCCGTCACTGCCATTAAGTTAAGGATGGACAGTCCCTTCTCCCTCAGGGATGCCTACAGGGATGTAGGCATCCAGCAGGAGAGGGAGTTTTTTCTTAACTTAAGGGCAGTGACGGGCTCCGTGGGAACGCAGCGCAGGACGCGCTATGTCCCCTCTGATCGTGATTCGCGGCGCAGCTCAGGACAGGGATTGCGTTCCCATTTATGCCCCAGAAGGTAAGGAGCCCGTGGGAACGAGAGCGAATTATGCGCAACGGTCTATCCTTATTACGAAAAGCTGGAGCGGCTACGCTTGAATCAACTCTTCAACCAACCTTGTAATTCGGCAAACGCGGTGAAATCCATTAAGGCATCGGCCAAATCCTCCAGTCGCGCCAACGGCAATGCAGGCAGTTGCTGTAAGATGGGTTCGAGTTCGGGGTGAGCGGCAAATTTGCGCCGCAACTGGCGTGTCAATAAGGCGACACATTCTTCTTGCCGGCCTTCTTGTCTGCCTTCGTGCCTTTCTTCTTGTGCAATCTCCTGATAGAAACGGGTGTCTTTCAATTGGGTTTCATTAAGTGCTAACATTTTTCTGATCTCCTCACGACTTAAATGCGGTAACTTGTAAACCAAAATGGTTTCTATAAAATCCAAACCATCCGCTCCAATTAGTTCGCGCTGTTTGGCTAATTCCTGCGCTAACGGGATGGTCTGTTCCGCGGAACCTGCAATTAGGCACATTAATCCCATTGTCGGCGTTAGTCCAGACCGGTTTTGATAATCCTCCAGATAAATCCGCTGTAACTGCGGCAAGCTCATAAACGGCTCGAATTCAATGCCGGCAACTTTTTCAGTGCTTCTTTCCGGATAGATGACTAAAGCCAGCCAGCGGCGGGCCGGCTTTTGCCGGTATAAATACAGTGTGATTTCGCTAAAAAAACGTCCGTAAAAGTCGGCGTCCGGCTGATATTGCACTTCGGCAAAAATAAGCGGATGTTCCTGATTATCTTCGATAGGCTTAAACAGTCCATCCATTCGAAAAGCCGTTTGCTTGATTTCTTCGGAAGCAAACCGGTAGCTGTCACCGTTATAGGGCAAACCTAACAAGTCCAGGGCCAGTTGCGGACAGCGTAGAAACAGGCGGTAGAATAAGGTGTCGGTTTTCATAAATCCAAAGCCGCAATCAAATAAGGATACGCTGACATTTTACTCCAGCTTTTGAGCAAAATATTAGAAATCGGCCAGATATCGCCTTCGTATCCCACTACTTATTCAACGTACTTGTGACCGAAATCGAATTGTTGGTAACATTCCAAGAGCGATGTAAAAATCATGTTAAGCTTGATTTTACCGGATCAACAAACTTCAAATGCGGTGCAATCTGAATCCAAGGCAATCTGCTTGGTTTTTTAAATTTAAATATGGAGGCACCAGATGAAATTCGCCGACCCTACCACTGATTTTGCATTTAAGAAGATATTCGGCAGCGATGCGCACCCAAACGTATTAATAGAATTCTTGAATTCTATTCTCGATCTGCCGTCAGCCATTGCTCAGGTGTCGCTGGTCAATCCTTATCAAGTACCCAAAATAGCCGAGCTAAAAGATACGGTTCTGGACGTTAGGGCGACCGATCAAAACGGGCAGCATTTCATTGTAGAAATGCAGGTACAAAAAGATGCAGCTTTTGCCAAACGATCCTTGTATTACACGGCGAAGAGCTACGTGCAACAGCTTGGCAAAGGCCAGCATTACTCGGTTCTGGAGAAGGTTTATTTTGTGGGTATATTGGATTTCAGTATTTTCGATAATGGCAAATACATCACCCGTCATTTGATTTTGGAGACTGAAACTCAACAAAACTTGCTGGCTGATTTTGAGTTCACTTTTATCGAGCTGCCCAAATTCAAAAAGCCGCTGGAAGCCTTAAGCAGCGATGAAGATAAATGGCTTTATTTTCTTCAGAACGCCGAAAAGCTCGATGAAATTCCAGAGCCGTTTCTAACGCCTGTTTTTAAAGAGGCCTTTGAAATTGCAACGCAAAGTATTTGGAACCTGAATGAACTGGAAGTCTATGAGTATCAACAAATGCAAAGGATGATTCGAGAAAGCGTCGATGCCACTTCAAGAAATGAAGCTCGGAAAGAAGGACGGCAAGAAGGTATACAAGAGGGACGGCAAGAAGGACGACAAGAAGCTCAAAAAGCCATTGCGCGTAACCTGCTGGATATATTAGACGATGTGACCATTGCCCAAAAAACAGGCTTAACGCCCGAAGAAGTCAGTCAGTTAAGACTATCCGTTTAATGGTGCACACACCTTCGTGGTTTTAGGCCTTAGCTTGATGCGTATGGGGCTGCTCCATATCAGTTGCCAAGCATGTAGAGACAAAACAGCCCACCACGGTGAACTGATCAAAACTCGTACGCCCCGTGACCCGCACCCGTCCGGATGCCACCCAGGCATGGGCATTCAGCATCGCATCTTCGGCATCGCGATTGACGCCAAAGAACAAGCTGTACGGAACACCGTAAAATCCGAGCAAAATCCTTGCGGCCAGAGCCTGAGGAAAACAGTTTGATTTCCAAGGCGTGTACTTTGCCGCCATTTGCACGACTCTTGAGATAGACAAGGCCGTGGCCTCGGAGCGGGAATCGACAAGCGGCACCCAGGGAGCAATACCTTCATGCACTCCCAGCCAAAACGCCAAGCGCCTGAAAGGAACGGTGAGGATGGCGAACCGGCTTGCCCCCAGCAATAACCAGACGGGAATAAACCACAATTTCTCAAACCAGGACCTGCGCGCGAAATTCCGCGCTTTGCGGACAAGTGTCGAAAAGATCATCGCGTGAGTGAATGTCGGATTATCCGGGAGAAACATTTGATTACTCCTTTACCCGCCCAAGCCAGACCATCTCCACGATAGCGCCATCGTCATTTCTGACTTGAAACCCCGAGGAAAGGTAAAGGTGCTTGGCCTGCATATTCTGCGGGTCTACCGAGAGCGTGAGCGCTTTATTCTCGCCTGACGCTTCGGCTTGCAACGCTTGAATCAGGCGGCGTCCATGCCCCCGATTGCGCTCATGCGGTAAGAAAGCGATGTAAACCAGTCTGATCGCTTCATTGCCCTTATCGGTCACCAAACGGCCTATGGCTTCGCCATCTTTTTCAATGATCGCATATTCGGCATACGGAAATTGCATGCTATAGCCGGTTTGTTGTGCTTGGAACTGCATCCGGATCAAGTTGTCGACCAGCGCATCGGCCAAACCGAGTTGTAATAAATCCTGCCGTGTCGAACGGTTAAGCCTTTCGAGAAAGGCCATATCCTGCTCGATTTGAGGGCGGATGTTCAAATCTGGATCATTGATATTCATAGGTTAAACCGCTTGGCAGGGAAGCTCATTGTAACTGCGGAATAGTCCATTGAAAACCACACGATTATTACGCTACTGCCGTTGAACGCATTACACTCACTTGGTTCTTTGATGCACTGGCGGACACAAATTACAACCTGAGCTTATCATTCCCTCCCGAATTTACCGGCACTGTCGTCCAAAACAACCTCCATCAACGGCAGCTCCCATTGCTCCACTTTGCAGCGCGACTGATAGCTTTCTTCGCTGTCGTCCCGGTAACGCCTGATCATGGCTAATACTGTGACCGACTCAACAGCGTTGATTTTTGCCGACCAATACTGAGCGGCCTGTTTCGATAACACGGCGACTATCCTATCCTTGTCTTTCAGCACCACCTTGCCGTTGCTCTGCTGCGCACATTCACTGTTTACGCTTTTTTGAGCCCCCTCGCTCCGGCCCTCTCCCGGATGGAGAAGGCTGCAATCCGTAGCGGTGTTGAGCATAAATTCCATCGTAAGCCGGGAACCGGTGTTCAGCCGGGCAAGATGCTGGTGTATCGGGTGAGCCGCCGCAAAACTTCCGGCATAACCCAGATCGACATCCTTCATGCCGAGAATGGCGTATTGTTTGTTAAGCGCATGGCTTTGCGGCGGCGGATTAACGGTTCTTGCTAAAAGGTGATCGCCGGCGATCTCGGCCAGAAAAGGATTGCGTAGGTCTGATCGCTGCATCAGGCACAAGGTTTCCTTGGCACGGGTCATCGCGACATAAAACAAGCGCCGCTGCTCTTCGGCAGCAGGTGTACCCCAGCCGCCGTCCAGTATCGCCAAATGCGTAAACTCCATGCCTTTTACCGAGTGCACGGTACTCAAAAAAACGCCCTGCCCCAGACAGCGCTCGCGGCGCTGCTCGGCCAAAACTTCATACAAAAATTCCAGCGTTTGCACCTTAGATACCGGGCCGTCGCCGGTTTCATCCTGCCAATCCTGCAAAATGGCTTTGAGCTGGTTCAGCCAGATATTGCCCGGCTCGTTGCCGTAACTGTCGTCCAGGTAACGCAGCCAGTCGCTCGCCTTGCTTAACAGTTCCGGCGACTGCTTGATCTTATCCAGCAAATCGGCATTTTCCCTGATGCGGGACAGCGCCGGTTGTTTATCGGCAGGCAGCATGATGCTGACCGGAATACCATGCAGCTCCAGCAAGGTCTTGACCGGATCGAGCAAACGCCATGCGGTCGCCAGCACCGCGCATTGCGACCAGTCCAATTGGCTGTCGAGCTGCCGTAAACGCAGCAGCTCATCGACCACTGCCACCGCTTGGCTGTATTCATCGGCGGTAATGAGTTGCTGCACCCGGCCTTTGCCGACCGGATCGAGTTTTTGCCAACGGCCTCCGGCATCCAGGTTTTTCCTGCCGCGATTGATGCGGATCGGCTGCTGCTGTTTCATCCGGTCCTGGTTATGTTGGATCAGTTGGTTGGACGCGGCGATGATCTGCGCGCTGGAACGGTAATTCTCCACCAGGTAATGCACCTTGGCTTGGTAATCGTCTTTAAATTGGCGAATAAAACCGACATTGGCGCCGCGAAACTGGTAGATATTCTGGTCGTCATCGCCTACCGCCAAAATGCCCAGCTTGCGGTCTTCGTCCTGGGTGCGCCCGGCGATGGCTGAAATCAATTGGTACTGCTCGGCATCGATGTCCTGGTATTCATCGACCAGGATATAGCGGTAACCCGCCAATAACCGTTCCCGCGTTTCGTCCGCATCGACGCCCAGCAGCGGCTTGTCGCCGCGCAATAAGGCCGTCGCTTCGTTGATAATCTCGGCAAATTGCCGGTTATCGTCGCTTTGGCTGGTTATCGCATGACCGGTCAGGCGCAAACTCAAGCCGTGATAGGTCTGGATCGTCACGCCCCTGGCATCGTCGCCGACCAAATCAAGCAAGCGCCGCCGCAATTGGGTCACCGCATTGCGGTTAAAACACAGCACCAAAATGCCCCTGGCCGGGACGCGTTTGACGCGCAACAAATAAGCGCAACGATGCACAACCACACGGGTTTTGCCGGAACCCGGCCCTGCCAGAATCAATAAATTATCGTCTTCGCTGCCGGCAACCAGCGCCATTTGCTCGGGATTTTGCAGGTCACCCACGATGCGTTGGAACGATTGCTGACTGGTCGCGCGCTCCAGTATATCTTTACGATCCGAAAAATAGCGTTTCACAAACTCGGTTTTATCGGTCGAGAAATAGGCGACCACAAACGCCAACGCATGGCTGATTTTGTCCAGCCCGTATTTGGCGTACTCATTGATCACATGCACCTGGAAAATGCGTTCGCTGTAATGCTGGGATAAAGGCTCGAAATCGCCTTTGTTGTATTGGCGGCCTTTAGCTTCGGGGAGCACTTCTATGGTCATCGCTTGGCGGAATACCGCCAAGCCTTTTTGCAGGGTGATGATTTTTTGCTCGTGCAGGAAATTCAACGCGCGCTCGACGGCGGCCAGCGGGTCTTTGACTTCTGACGACGCGACCAAATCCCGGTTTAACACGTCCAGCAAATCCTCGGCGGAAAACTCGACCAGCAAATCGCCGGACGGCTTGGTGTGATCGGGGATGCGCTGCATAATGCCGTCCAAGACCACCTTGGCGACCGCCTGTCGTACCTCTACCGTAGCGGTCAGCGCCGTCCAGCCCCGGTTAAGCTTGACCGCATATTGATCCAGCCCTTTATGCCTGAGCGTCAGGCTGCCTTTTTTCCCGGCCAAACCTTTGCCGTCTTTAGTCAAACTGTTCAGCAGCAGACGTAAAATCTCTGGATTGCTGTTTTCATGACCGTCGTTTAACAGGCTTTGATTCAGGTGGCGTAGCGACAAGGTTTGCCATTGTCCGTCCTCGGCATCGGGCGCTTCCTGTTGCAGATCCTTGAGCATGACCCGTTCCAACGCGCATACTTCTTCCAATTTGGCAACGGACGAGTTGCTGACCTTGTACCGGACGAATGCCGTTAACAACAGGCTCTTTTGAATCAGCCCCGCCTTGGCCATGTCGTATAAGGTCCTGATCACCCGTTGGCTGGCGGTTTGATCGCTTTTACCGTTTTTTTTATCGTCTTTGCCGTCTTTAAAAGCGCCATGCAACGCCAGTTCATCGGCGCTAAAGCCCTCGTCGCTGTCCGCGTTAAACAACGCTTCAAGAATCGCCAGCCAGCGCTGTTGCTGGCGTTGCGACAGATCCAGTTTTTCGACTTTGCTTTTGGCTTCGTCCATATTCTTGACCAGCGGGCGGCCTTGAAACACCTGGGTAAGGTTCTCGTTGCGCCGGATGAAGCCGCCGCGCTCCAGCCACGACACGGCCATTTTGACCTTGGTATCGGCGGCATGGTCTTCATTGTCGAACGAAGTTTGCACAGCGTCGTCCATCAGCAATTCGCCGGTCGTCAACACCACGTTGCCGGATTTGTCTTTTTTGCTTTTGCGCAGGCCCCTTAAAATTTGCGCAATATCGCGCTGGTTGATTTGCGACGACGCCGACAATTTAAACTGGGTCTCGATGTCGTTTTCATCGAACAGCAACACGCATTCCGCGTCTTTTTGATCCCGCCCTGCGCGGCCCGCCTCTTGGAGGTAATTTTCGATCGAACCGGGAATGTCCGCATGGATGACCAGACGCACGTCATCCTTGTCGATGCCCATGCCGAACGCATTGGTCGCGGTGATGATGCGCGTGCTGCCGGTGACGAAATTTTCCTGGATATGCTTTTTCTCGGCGGTATCCTTGCCCGCATGAAACGCTTCGACCTGCCAGCCTTGCTGCTGCAAGTACTCGGCGATAGCTTCGGTGTTTTTGCGCGTCGAACAATAAATAATCGCGCTGCCGCCGTCGGCCTCAGGAGCCAAGCGCTCGGTCAACAAGCTGTTGATGCGCGGATATTTGTCCGCGCCATTGACGGTCTGCACCTCAAAATGCAGTTTGTCCCTTTCCACGCCGCCTTCGAATAGAACCAAATCCTGCGCCAGTTCGGCCTTGAAATAATCGATGATTTCATCTTTCACATCCTGTTTTGCGGTGGCGGTAAAGCACTGCACCGGCGGCAGCACGGCATTTTGCCTGAGCGCAAACTCCTTGATAAAGCGCGCCGCATACAGATAATCCGGCCTGAAATCATGACCCCATTTGGACAAGCAATGCGCCTCATCGAATACCCAGCAGCCGATCTCCCGGTATTCGATGGCTTTTTGGAAGCTCAGGTTGCGGAGCTGTTCCGGCGACACATAGAGCAGCGCAATATCGCCGTTTTGTATGCCCTGCAACACCTCGCCGCGCTCCGGCGCGGTCAGCATGCCGTATAAAGCGGCAGCATTCGGCGCGCCGGTTTTGTTGCGCAGATTGTCCACCTGGTCTTTCATCAACGCCTGCAACGGCGACACCACGATGGTTAAAACGCCGCGCCGCTGATAGCGCACCAAGGCCGGTAACTGAAAACACAGCGACTTGCCGCCGCCGGTCGGCAATATCGCAAACAGCGGCTTACCGCACATCGCGGCCTTGACGATCTGTTCCTGCAAACTGCCGCCGTCAGCCGCAGCCGGTTCCGGCCTGAATCCGGGAAAGCCAAAATAGCGTTCCAACCAGATAACCGGGTTATGCATTTGCGCGCAGTACGAGCAAGCGGGATCATTGCAGGGAACGTCCCTGAGCCGGTTCAGCATCGGCGCGACCTCGTCAAAACGCAAACGCACCCACGGCGGCAATACCGAATTGCCGCCCGCCACTCGCAGCCATGCCAAACAATAGGCTAAAGCCGCGATAGGAGTAGCTTCGCTAAGGGTATGGTCGTCCCGAAACGTGAACTTATCGTTCCCACGCTCAGCGTGGGAATGCAGCGTAAACCGCTCTGCGGTTCGGGACGCTGGAGCGTCCTTGGCTAGATTCCCACACAGAGCGTGGGAACCATAATCGGAAGTTATTTTTGGCGAAGTCCTAAGAAATTTCCTCATTTGCTTGATAGCCGTAGTGCAGGCTTTATCCAGCGTTAAACGCTCGAATAAATCAAACGCCCCGGACGACGCATCGACGGCTTTCGCGCCCATTGCCGACAACGCCAATTGCACCCCGGCAAACTGAGGGTTCCCGGAAAAAGCATAACGATAAAAATCCAGCAGCCCGCCTTCAGCCTGTTGTTGCTGCAAAGCTTCCCATTGATCATGGAACAGCGACACGGCCAAGCGCGCGTCCGCCAACGGATCGTTCAAACTGTCGCGCACCAGCTTGTAATCTTTGACCAACCGATGATAGGGATTTTCAGGAAACGCCAGCGGCGACAGCAATAAGGTATCGACGACCGGCTTGCTCAGGAATTTAAACTGCGACGAGATGCTACGGCAAACCGGCAGATCATGTTCAAGAATGTTATGGCCTAACAGATAAGTTGCATCACCGGCGAAATCGTCAAACTCGGCCAGCGTTTTTTGGATGCTGAACGGCGCTTTGCGGTGAAAGGTTTTGTCGTTAAAGACAGCGCCTAGCGCAAAGATATCGCCGTTTTCGTTGGTCTCTAAATCGAGGCTACAGCAACTGTTTTGAAAGGTTTGCCAGTCCATTGTGTGCCTCATTGCCGGTGGGTTGTTTAACGCGGGTCTCATCGTATCAGGCTTGGGAGGAGTGTGCCATTTATACTCGCACTTCAAAATTGGGTATATTTATGCCCTCTCCTGCCGGATAGGAGCTTTAAATTACTCCGGGCGGTATGGTGAAAAGACCGGAGTGCAAGCTTTGCTTGCCCACTGTCAATGCATAAAATAACTTGCAGGCAAAGCCTGCACTCCATAGAAAAAACGCCTAACGAAACCACAATAAAAGCGATGCAGGCTGCGGAGCGTGGCGAACATGAAGAAGTCAGCGTGGATGACTTGAAAAGCAATGGAACAATTCGTGAGAGCTATTGTTCAAAACATCGCAGTTTAAAGATGACAAATTGATTTTAGCCGGGACGGGGCCGCATAGTGAGCTATTTTAGGGGCGGCATTTCACCCAGTGTCGGACAATAACTTTTCGCTGCCGCACATTCCAGCATCCGGCGGCAGGCAAAACCAAAAATCCGTTTATAAATTTAAAGCATGGGAATGTTGGGCATAAACTGCATGCCCAACGCGCTAACACCCAAATTCACCCAGCTCCGCGCCCTAGCAAAGCGAAGGCGTAGCGGTCGAAACACCACTTGCTAGGCTGGATTAGTTCCTTATTAATCATGCAAGTCGTCCATCAGGAGAGGGAGCCAAGTCCTACAAAAATAGAAGGGACCGCAGTTCTTATAAATTCCACACGGTTTTACGAATACCCCATATTTGTTCTTTTAGGTTTTCGGTTGACTGTCCAACCCGGCTTTGATGGCTTTGGCCAGATCGCTGGCCGTGCCTGCGCCCCAGTAATGCAGGAAAACGATTCTCGGCGACTCGCCGACCATGTGGTTATGGATCGAAGTGATGAAAACACCCGCGCCGCGCAAGGCTTTCAGCACGCCCTGCAATTCGGATTCCAGCACCGCGAAGTCGCCTTCGACAATCGCCTTGTCATTGCTGCCGGCGAACACCGCCCAGGTGTTCACGCCCATGGTCTTGCCGACTTGATGACCGTCCATTTGCGTGGTGCGGCCGATGGTCACCTTATAGACTTCGCCGGTCTTTTCGACAGGCGCGCCGATGATGGCTTCGATCGGCTTGGGATCGAGCGAGGTCTTAGCGGCATCGAATCCCGCGCGTTTTTGGGCCTTGCCGCCGCTGGTTTCCTTGATTTTGGCAAAGACTTTGCCGACGCTTGTAGCCAAACTTTCCGCATCGCCCGAACCGCCGATATGCATGAACATCACTTTCGGCGTATCCCACAGGAAATGGTTGTGCAATGCGGTGACTTCGATGCCGTTTTCCAGCGCCGCGCTCATCACCGGATTGATCTGGTCTTCCTGCAAGACCATGTCGCCCATGACCATGGTCTTATCGCCGGCCGGGGTAAATGCGGCCCAGGACGTAAAGCCGGTAGCCGGGGTCATTTTGACGCCGGCCACGGTAACGCTGAGGTCGCCGCGCGGAACGGTCACTTTGAAAACATTCTCGGCAGTATCGAGCTTGCCTTTGGCGCCGGTCAGCTGTTCTATCTTGGCCGTATCCAGAGCCGCCGTGTGCTCATCGTGCTCGTGAGCGACGGCAGCTCCACCCAGCAGGGATGCCAACATCACCGCTAAAGCCTGAGATTGATAAATTTTGTTCATACCGTAAATCCCTCCTGGACTAGCCAGGCTTTAATAAAAGTAAATAAAAACCCGGCCACGCCGCAAACGGCGATGACCGGAATAACGCCCGCCTTGTAACGGAACAATGCCAGCAAAGCGCACGCCCCGATCAGCGCGGCAATGCCTTCGAAACGGCCTTCGAAACCTTGCGGCCAGAATACATGCCAGGCAAAAAATACCGCAAGATTCAGAATCACGCCTACCACGGCCGCGGTAATTCCGGTTAACGGGGCGGTGAATTTCAGGTTGCCGTGGGTGGACTCCACCAGCGGGCCGCCCGCCAGGATAAACACGAAACTGGGCAGGAAGGTGAAGTAAGTCACCACCGCCGCCGCTGTCGCCCCCGCCAGGAACAGTTGCTCGGGGCCAAAAATTTCCTTCATCCATCCTGCCACGAAACCGACAAAGGTCACCACCATGATCAGCGGCCCCGGCGTGGTTTCGCCCAAGGCCAAGCCATCGATCATCTGGTGAGGCGTCAGCCAGTGAAAATGCTCGACCGCGCCTTGGTAAACATAGGGCAATACCGCATAAGCGCCGCCGAAAGTCATCAGCGCCGCTTTGGTGAAGAACCAGCCCATCTGGGTCAATGCGCCATCCCAACCGTAACGGGCGCAGAGGAAACCGATTGCGCCGCCCCACAGAATCAGGCCTGCCAGCATGACTTTCGACAAGCCTGTCCAGGTAAAGCGCGCATGATCGGGCGTCGGCGTATCGTCATCGATCAGCGCAGGACCGTAGCTTTGCTTGGCCGCGCCATGCCCGCCGCCCACCGCGAATTTGTGCGGGACGAACTTGCCGCCGATAGCCCCAAGCATGGCGGCAACGAGCACGATCACAGGGAACGGCGTATCGAGTAGAAATATGGCCAGGAAAGCCAAAGCCGCCATCGTCCATAGCAGCCAATTTTTCAACGCTCTCGAACCGATCCGGTACGCCGCGAAGATCACGATGGCGGTCACCGCCGGTTTGATGCCGTAAAGCACGCCGGCAACGGCGGATATATGGCCGTAAGCCAGATAAACCCAACCCAGCGCGATCAAAAGCAGCAACGACGGCAGCACAAACAGGCCGCCCGCCACGATTCCGCCCCAACTGCGATGCATCAGCCAACCGAGATAAATCGCAAGCTGCTGCGCTTCGGGCCCCGGCAATAACATGCAGTAATT
>JBAQYH010000095.1:0-2446 GCA_049299935.1 Methylobacter sp.
TGACCACCTACCTAACCGCCGAAGAAAAAAAGCTGGCCGACCAGTTCACCGCAGACAGGAAACTGTTTGTAGAGGAAGGTTTGAAACCGACCCTTGCCGCGCTGAAAGCCCATGACCTCGAACTCGCCAACAAGCTTGTTGCAGACAAGCTCAGCCCGCTTTTTAAACCGGCCAGCGAAGACGTTAAGCTGCTGATGCAATTGCAGGTCGATGTTGCCAAACAGGAGTTTGAATTGGCGCAATCCCGCTATGACAGCACCCGTAACATCGGCATCGGCTTGATTACGATGGGTATTATGCTGGCCCTATGGTGGGGAGTTACCCTGATTCGTGTCATTGTAGATCCGCTTAATGCGGCTATTCGCGACTTTGGCAACATAGCCCAAGGCAACTATAACAACACCATTGACATTGAACGCCGGGACGAAATCGGCAAGGTGATGGAAGCGCTTAAATCCATGCAGACCAAACTCGGTTTCGATATTGCTGAAAGCAAACGTATCGCCGACGAGAGTTTACGCATCAAAACCGGCCTGGACAGTTCCACGTCCGCCATCACCATATCGGGCACCGATACCTTGCTGACCCATATGACCCCGGCGGCGAAGGAACTTCTTTCCTCCATAGGCGGTCCCGGTTTTAATGTCGATGGACTTTACGGTAACAGTCTCTCCAGTCTGTTCAACAATCCGGAGGCTGCCGCCAAATTCGATCGTGCCGCGCAAACCGGCGAGGACGTTGATCTCTTCTTCAAGGATCATCATCTTCGTCTGGCTGCCCGTCCCATTATTGGCGAAAACGGCACATCGCTGGGCCGTGTAACGCAATGGCTGGATCGCACCGCCGAAGTCGCTGTAGAGCAGGAAGTGGCGTCCCTTGTGCATGGTGCAGTCATGGGCGATTTCACCCGTCGTATCGAAATGCAGGGCAAAAAAGACTTCTTCAAACAACTCGGTGAAGGACTTAACGAGTTGATGGAAATTACCGAATGCGGCATCAATGATGTGGTGCGCGTACTGGGCGCCCTGTCCCGTAGCGACCTGACCCAAACCATCACCAATGACTATGCAGGCAGTTTCGGACAACTCAAGGATGACGCCAACACCACGGTGGAAAAACTCAAGGAAATCATCAAACAAATCCAAGACGCTACTGACGGCATCAACACCGGGGCCAAAGAAATTGCTTCAGGCAATAATGACTTGTCGCATCGCACCGAAGAGCAAGCCGCCAGCCTGGAAGAAACCGCGGCCAGCATGGAAGAGCTGACCTCGACCGTGCAGCATAACGCCGCAAGTGCCAAACAGGCTAACCAGCTTGCCGTTGATGCATCCGATATAGCCGGCAAAGGCGTCGATGTGGTCGGGCAAGTGGTCCGGACGATGGATGATATTAACGATTCTTCACGCAAGATTGGCGACATTATTTCGGTCATCGACGACATTGCTTTCCAAACCAACATCCTTGCCCTCAACGCCGCCGTCGAAGCGGCGCGCGCCGGCGAACAAGGCCGGGGCTTTGCCGTAGTAGCCGTGGAAGTGCGTAACCTCGCGCAACGCGCCGCTACGGCTGCCGGAGAGATCAAAAACCTGATTGACGATTCGGTCATTAAAGTCTCCGGCGGCAGTAAATTGGTTACGCAAGCGGGTCAAACCATGGAAGAGATCGTCAATTCCATACGCGGCGTTACCGTGATGATGTCTGAAATCAGTTCCGCCTCAGCCGAACAAACGGCTGGTATTGAGCAGGTCAATCAAGCTATTGCCCAAATGGACGATGTAACCCAGCAAAATGCCGCGCTGGTAGAACAAGCCGCCGCCGCAGCCGAGTCGCTGGAAGAACAGGCGCAAAGCCTGTCGGACACGGTAGCGCAATTCAAGGTGGAAGGTTTCTCCCGGCATGCCAATGGAAGCATGTCTCAGACCAAGCCCGCCCGTTCTTTGTATATTGCACCGCCAAAAGATAAGGCAGTAGCAACTAGAAATCCGGCAGCAAGCAAACCTAAACCAATCCCGCAGCCTGCCAATGACGAATGGGAAGAGTTTTAGTTAAGGATTTGGTTAAAAATAACTTCCCGAAATCACTATTTTCGGTCGTCAAGCCGTTCGTGCTGAGCCTGTCGAAGCATGATCGGTTTGACGCGGTGGGACGAAACTTTTCCGCCCACCCTTCGACAAGCTCAGGGCGAACGGAAAAATTTCATCCAATCTATATCGGGAAGTTATTACTGACCATATCCTAAGAGGGGATGGGCAAACCATGCCCATCCCGACTGTTTTATCTCCCGTCTTAGCGGCATTTAACATTGTGCTATTTATTAACTGATGTTACGCACGAACGTATTTTTCCCGTTTGCCGCGCCGAGCACCGGAGCTTTTATCGAGATAAGCCCGTTAGGGGCGCGGCAGGGATGCCGCGCGTCAGCAGAGGGGCAGGAGCCCCTTCT
>JBAQYH010000096.1:0-5452 GCA_049299935.1 Methylobacter sp.
GTTATGGACTCCTTATTGTTTGGACGGGGTAGTCCTAGGGAAGCCTGTCAATGCGTTGATCGGCTACAACGCCTGCCGTTGCGATAAAACGCAGAGCGTCATCAACAGACATATCTAATTCCACTACATTGTCACGTGACACAATAACCGTGAATCCGCCCACCTGGTAACTGAATGGCAGAAATACCGCAATCTGGTTATCAGCCATAAAACCATGTGGAAACTCCTTAAAATCCAAAACTGTAACAAAGCCTATCTGCTGTCCATTGCCGGGAGGCATTTTGACCAAAACCACTTGCTTGAATTTTCCTTCCTGCTCACTGGAGAAAAGAGACATAAAATCGCGGGTTGCCGTATATATGATTTTAATAAAGGGAATCTGTATCACCAGTGCTTCAAATTTATTGAATCGTGTCAGGAAAGCCTGGGACTCCAGAAAGCCTCCAACAAAAAACACCGCAACCAGTCCTAAAACAAACCCGAAGCCTTTTATGTACCAACTGTCTGGGAAGAAAAATTTGAAGATATTCCCCAGCACCAATTCCGCAGTGCCGGCAAGCCAGAAGAGCAAATAGAGGGTGAGTGTGATTGGGATAATAGCGATTAACCCTTTGATAAAAGTTTTGCTGATCGGTTTCATGTCAAATTTCCAATTAATGTAGTGTATGCGTTGGTAAGGCCCGCACCGGTTCGGGCAAATCGTTTAAATTCTTATCATGTACCCATAGATTTAGCGTTCTGTTGATGTTATGCGCATTGAATCAGGGGCCGTGGGCGACGCTGTCACGCGCCAGATTATGTTGCCGACATCATCTGCGACCAGCAACGCCGCTTGCTTGTCGAGCGCGACACCCACGGGTCGCCCGAACGCCTCGCCATCGGTGCTGAGAAAGCCCGTCAACACGTCGATTGGATCGCCGAAGGGCTTGCCTGTCCTGAAAGGTACAAAGATTACCCGGTAGCCGCTATGTGGCTTGCGGTTCCATGAACCGTGCTGGCCGATGAAAACCCCGTTGTCGAAAGGCGCGGGCCATGAGGCGCTCTTGGAAAAAGCCAGGCCGAGTGAAGCGGTATGAGGTCCGAGAGCATAATCCGGCACCCTGGCCTTGGCGACCAAATCGGGCCGCTGAGGTTGAACGCGTTCGTCCAGATGCCGGCCAAAATAGCTGTAAGGCCAGCCGAAGAAGCTGCCGTCGGGTACCGAAGTCAGGTAATCAGGAACCAGGTCGCTGCCGAGTTCATCGCGCTCGTTGACCACGGTCCAAAGTGTCCCGCCATCCGGCTCCCAGGCTAGTCCATTGGGGTTGCGCAAACCGGTCGCGTAGATGCGGTGGCTGCCGCGCTTTGGATCCACTTCCCAGATGGCGGCTCGGCCAGCCTCTTGCTCTATGCCGTTCTCGGCCACATTGCTGTTCGAGCCGATTGTCACATAAAGTCGTGATCCGTCCTGACTGGCCAGGAGATTCTTGGTCCAGTGATGATTGATCGCCCCCGCCGGAAGATCCAGCATCTTGGTTCCCGGTTGAGTGATCCTGGTTTCGCCTTCGGTATAGGGAAACCTCACCAGCGCATCCGAATTGGCCACGTAGAAATCGTTGCCTACCAGCGCCATGCCGAACGGCGAGTTTAGCCCTTCTATGAACACCGACCGCTTTTCGGCCACGCCGTCGCCATCAGCATCGCGCAGCAGGGTAATGCGATTGGCGCTGGGCACGCCGGAGCCCGCCTTGCTCAAAATCTGTTTTATGAGCCATCCTTTAATGCCTTTGCCATCCTCGGGTTTTGGCGGCGCATTGGTTTCAGCGACCAATACGTCGCCGTTGGGCAGCACATAAAGCCAGCGCGGGTGATCGAGTCCGGCGGCAAAGGCGTTTACGGCCATTCCCGGCGCCGCGACCGGTTTTTCATTCTCAGGCCAGCCCACAGCCTCCGCGATGTTCACCGTGGGAATTAATGCCGGGTTGGGCGGCGGCAGTTGTGGATGAGGGCCGACGCCCGCGGAGATAGGCAACTGCGCCACCTCTCCACATGCTGTTAGAGCTGCCGCTATCAACGTGGATAACACTGAGCGTTTTGGAGACATAACCACAGCGCTTAGTGCTGAGCGCTCGCCATTTTCCGGCAACTTTTAGCACATGTCTCACAAGCCTCGACGTGCTTGCCGCCGGTTTTGAGGCAGTAGATCATGGCGGTTTGAAGGCAGGCCTGATGGCAATGACTACACGCTTCTATACAGGCTTGCATGGCGTGTTCAGTGTGTGTTGGCTGTTTCATGAAATTCTCCTAAAGCGCTCAAAGATGGGCAAAAAAGACTAAGGCAAGACAGGGGACGTGAAACCTTTGGAGGCAGATTAACTGCAAAACCAATCGCAGTCGGTACGGTAGGGCACATATTGGCGAATCGGTATCTGGTTTTATGATTAGAACGTGCCATATATGAAATGACATGGTGTCCGATGAACTTAATTTTACTTTGTATGGCTGTTATGTGCGCTACCGCACGGACAAGCTTTAATGTTGCGCTTAAGCTACATTTGAGATTTTTTAGCAACACTGAGTGCAAAAATGCATATATAATAGCCAGTGTCGCAAGTGAAAAAGATACATGTCAAAATCCCGCTACCGAAAATTCAAAAGGTGGAGGGATCTTGCGGCGATGCGTGGTTGGAAACCAAAGAGAGGGCGGATATATCGGGGATGACTTTAACCGTCGTAGCCGGTTTCTATCCGGGAACGCTTTTCTCCGGGTGTTTCCTTTTCAAAATCGGAAAATTAAATTTTCACTGCTTGCATGTTCGTATGTCTGGTTAGCGTCTGTCGTTTAAGGACAGATACAAGCCGGCTTAATTTCAAAAATAAGTTAGTCAAGAATACTCCCTGGATTTGGCGACACATTGATGTGTTTTTATGGAGTCCCTTTTTTTATTAATCTGAAGGAAAATATTATGTTGAAAAAAAAATTACTCACTATTGCCGCATTTACCAGTGTAGGTTTTATGCCGTTGGCGCAGGCCGCCGATCAAATCCAAGATAATCGTTGGTATGTTGCGCCTTTTGCCTCATTTGTCAGAACCGGCGGCGATCGTAGTGCGAGCGACGGTTGGGGTGGCGGTATGGGCATCGGCAAGATTCTTGATAAACATTTCAACGTTGAGGTGAAAGGGTTTTATGAAGGATTTGGCGGTGATAACGGCCCTTGGGATCTGGCCGGCGGCACGGCTGATGTACAGTATTATTTCTTTCGCGATAAATTCTCGCCTTATGCTGTCGCCGGTGCAGGTGCTATGAACACTTGTGCTTCCGCTAATTGCGGCGTGGGCCTTATCGGCGAAGCAGGTGCAGGTTTCACCTATGAGCTTCACGACAACTTCTTGCTCCGCAGTGATGTGCGTTATCGTTACAACAACAATCTCAACGCTCATGTACAGCCCGGTACAGACGAGTTTCATGACATGACGGTTAACGTCGGTTTTGTTATTCCGTTTGGCGACAAGCCGAAACCTGCGGTAAAGGCTGAAAAGCCAATCGCAGCTGCTCCGGCGGTTGCCGCAGTTGAAGATTGTTCCACGCGCGATGCCGATTTCGACGGTGTTAACGACTGTCTGGATCAATGCCCGGGAACCCTCAAAGGCAGCAAGATTGACAATAAGGGTTGCCCTGTCAGGCTTGTGCTTACCGGCCAGAATTTCAAATACGATTCTGCTGAGTTAACGTTGAATGCCAAGGAAATTCTCGATGGTGTCGCGGAAAACCTTATTGCTCATCCTCAGAAAAATGATATTGAAGTTCAGGGGCACACCAGCAGCGAAGGATCCAATAAATATAACCTGAAGTTGTCGCAACGGCGGGCTCAGTCAGTTGTTGACTATCTTAAACTGAAAGGCGTTACCAACAGACTGACTGCGAATGGCTATGGCGAATCCCGGCCAATTGCCGATAACAAAACCGAAGCGGGTAAGGCTGAAAACCGTCGCGTCGAGTTGATCTGGATCGAATAGCGATATAGATCAGGACCGCAATCCGGTCAGGATTTGCTTAATGCTATAAACACTAAACCCGCTTTCGAGCGGGTTTTTTTATGTCAACTACGATAATTTCGAGTTACGCATTTTTTTGCCGCGAAGAAAAAACATACGCTTCGTGTCCTCGCGATGCTCAAATAAATCCGTCGCACGTACACCCCGGTTAATGTCTTATGTACGATACCGTACAGACCGGGGCTGTTCTTATCCCTAGAATTTGTGTGAGCTTTCAGCTCAACTGCGCTTGACCCAAACAGAGAAGTTTTCTTTTTGCTGATGTATTTTCTCTAACGGGAGTTCCACTACGTTACTTGGCGCACTTTAAAAAACACAACTATTTAAGGAATACCCCATGAAAACGACCAATGACTGCAAGCAAAATATTTTAGCGGATAAAGTTCTTGTGATTACCTGTTTAGCCGCCGTTCTAGGACTGGTTGGTTGCCAACCGGAAGGATCGGCAGAAAAGGCAGGAAAAAAAATTGATCGTGCGGCTGAAAAAGCCGAACAAAAGATTATGCAAACGACAGAAAAAGCAGGGCAGCAGATTGAAGCCGCCAAGGAGTCGGTAACCGAGAAAACCGAAACGGCGGGGGAATACATTGACGACTCGGTTATTACCACAAAGGTTAAGACGGCGATTTTAAACGATCCCATGCTTAACGCATCCCATATCGAGGTGACCACAGACAAAGGCGTAGTGAAGTTGAGCGGCACAGTGGATTCCGAGCAAAACATCGTCAGGGCGACGGAAGTGGCTAAGAGCCAGGAGCATGTGAAATCAGTGCTGACTGAGCTGACGGTAGCAGTTCCAGCGAGCAAATAATAATGGCTTTTTTGCGATTTATTGCTGTTCCGGGGGTTATGCTGATGACTGCGTCTTCTGCTCATGCCTCAGTTCAGGATGACGCTTACATTGCCGGTTATGCCGCCGGCGTGTTGAAGCATGATTTAAAGCTCGATATGCCGTCTTTGCTTGTACGGGATGGCGTAATTACTTTGCCGGTAGGCAGTCTGGAAGCTGCCGACCGCGCCAAAGCGGTACAGTTATTATGGGAAATCCCTGGGGTTAATGCTGTAAAAACATCGGAATCTACAAATCAACAGCGTATGAGCCCTAATGCAAATGCCGCCCAGGTTTCCGGTGATGAGACTGGGGCAGCCGCTGAATCGGCCCTGTTGCCAACAGGACTTTTACCCAAAGGGCATTTATTCAAACCCTTATTGGCGGATCCGCGTTGGGCTCATTTTTCGGCCGCTTATCGCAATTACCAAAGCAACAATTTTGATGGGAGAGATATAGCTGTTAAAAAGCGTGCAAAACTTTCCAGGGTCCTGGGGAAAAGAGCGTTGAAAAGTTTCCACCCCAGGTTATTTAATGTCCGGTTTTTGACCGGAGAATCCTGGAGTGTTAGCAATGGACGTTATTG
>JBAQYH010000097.1:0-5145 GCA_049299935.1 Methylobacter sp.
GGCTTGGTCGTAACAGATACATTTTAAGCAGCGTTCAAATAGAACACGGATGACACAGATAAGACGGATTTAAACGGATTTCGTTTTCTTTTGAACTGCGGCGGTCGCTTTTTATCAGTGGCTATCAGTCAAATCCGCGCCATCCGTGTTCCATCATAAAATCAGCGCCTACTGAGTAGTTAGAAATTTTCACCGCCTGGCTTTAAAAAAATCCCTCAGCATTTCCGAGCATTCCGTTTCCAGTATGCCTCCGTCCCAGCTGATCCTATGATTTAAAAAAGGCGCATCGGTCAGGCTCAGCGCATTGCACACCGCGCCCCGCTTGGGATCGTACGCGCCGAACACCAGCCGCTTAATCCGTGCGTGACTCATCGCGCCTATGCACATCACGCAAGGCTCCAGCGTCACGTACAAGGTCGCGTCGGTCAGGCGGTAATTTTCCATGACCACGCCGGCGCTTCGCATCGCAACCACCTCGGCGTGGGCGGTCGGATCATGGCTGACAATCGGCACATTCCATCCTTCCGCGATACATCGATTGTTCCTGACCACGATAGCGCCGACCGGCACTTCGCCTTGCTGCTCGGCCCGTTGCGCCAGCCTGATCGCATAGCGCATCCATGCTTCATCCGTTGCGGGGTTTATTCCCATTCAATCGTTGCGGGGGGTTTGCCGCTGATGTCGTAAGCAACGCGGGAAATGCCCGGCACTTCATTGATAATGCGGCGTGAAATCAAATCCAGAAACTCATACGGCAAATGTGCCCAGCGCGCAGTCATAAAATCGATGGTTTCGACCGCGCGTATCGCGATTACGTAATCGTAACGGCGGCCGTCGCCCATCACGCCGACCGACTTGACCGGCAAAAATACCGCAAACGCCTGGCTAACTTTGTCGTAAAGATCATGGCGATACAGCTCTTCAATGAAAATCGCATCGGCCTGGCGCAGTAAATCGGCATACTCCTTTTTCACTTCACCCAAAATCCTGACGCCCAAACCGGGACCCGGGAACGGGTGGCGATAAACCATGTCCGCAGGCAAGCCCAGCTCGACGCCCAGCTTCCTGACTTCGTCCTTGAACAGTTCGCGCAGCGGCTCAACCAGTTTTAACAGCATGTTTTCCGGCAAACCGCCGACATTGTGATGCGACTTGATCAAATGCGCCTTGCCGCTTTTGGAACCGGCCGACTCGATCACATCGGGATAAATCGTGCCTTGCGCCAACCATTTGGCATCGGTGATTTTCGCGGCTTCCTCATCGAAAATATCAATAAACAGGCTGCCGATGATCTTGCGTTTTTGTTCCGGGTCGGTGATGCCGCTCAACGCGTCCAGATAGCGCTGCTCGGCGTCCACCCGGATCACCTTGACACCCATGTGCTCGGCAAACGTCGCCATCACCTGGTCGCCTTCGTGCAGGCGCAGCAGGCCGGTATCGACAAAAACGCAGGTCAGCTGGTCTTCAATGGCCTTGTGCAGCAGCGCGGCAACCACCGACGAATCGACGCCGCCGGACAGCCCCAGAACCACATGATCGGTGCCGACCGTTTTACGCACGACCTCGATGCTGTCCTCGATAATGTTGCTGGACGTCCACAACGCCTCGCAGCCGCAAATTTCCAGCACAAAGCGCGACAATATCCGCCCGCCTTGTTTGGTATGGGTGACTTCGGGATGAAACTGCACGCCGTAAAAGCGCTTGTCTTCATTGGCGATACCGGCAATCGGCGCGCCGTCCGAACTGGCAATCAGCGTAAAACCGGCCGGCAACTCGACCACGCGGTCGCCGTGGCTCATCCAGACATCCAGCAGGCCGAAACCTTCCGGCGACAAATGATCCTCGATGCCGGTCAGCAATTTCGAATGGCCGCGCGCCCGGATTTGCGCATAGCCGAACTCCCGGTGATCTGAACTTTCAACTTTGCCGCCCAGCTGCTCGGTCATGGTTTGCAGGCCGTAGCAGATGCCCAGCACCGGAACGCCCAATTCGAAAACGATCTGCGGCGCCCTCGGCGTATCGCCGCTGGTCACCGTTTCCGGGCCACCGGATAAGATAATGCCGTTAGGCGCGAATTTTTCGACTTGCTCGGCATCGCATTCGCAGGAATAAATTTCGCAATAAACGCCGATTTCGCGGATACGGCGCGCGATCAGTTGGGTGTATTGCGAGCCGAAATCGAGAATCAGAATTTTGTCGGAATGGATGTTGGCAGATGATGATTGTGTCACAAGGAAACCTTCAAAAATAATTGTAGTGCGGTGTTACCCGCAGGAGGCAAAAAGTGAAGCGTAACCCACCATAAAAACATTGAGTTGGCGGATTATGTTTTAGGTGGGCAAGGCTACGCTAACTCGACCTGCAATTTTGGTAAAGCTGGTCAAGCAAATCCTTATTGCTGTCGAACGCCTTGACGGTATTCTTTTCAGACACCCGTCTGATCATGCGACGCACGAATCGCTGATAGGGTGCCGCCGTCAGGTAGTGCCGCAAGTTAGTATGCCCCTGAACAATGGCTGTAATACGCTCGGCGTTGTCGTCTATAGACCATTCATTATTCACGATAGTGTCGGCAGGCGCTTTGCGGAAAAACATCGTGACATTGCCCGCATCAGCTGAAAACACATGGCTATCCTCAATCAATCCCGCTTTCTCGCCCATCTTGCGTAGCGTGTTGATATTGAAATTGAACAGATGCGCCTCATGAAAGGTGCTTTTCGGAGACTGGCATATCGCTTCGATATTGGGCACTTCCACAACCAGCACGCCTTCCGGTTTCAACAGGCTGCGCAGTTTGCCCAGCACGAAACTCGGATCTTCGGTATGTTCCAGCACATGCCAGATGGTAATGACATCGAAACTGTCGTCGTCGAACCGGCCATCCTGGATGAAACCCATCTGAAGATTCAATCCGTACTCGGCTACGGAATACGCGGCGTATCCTTTGTTAGGCTCAATGCCGTGCTGATCATGACCCAGCGATTTAAGCAGATAGGCAAACTCGCCGCCGCCGGTTCCGACGTCGAGTATGGTTTTCCGGCCGTCAAGCAGGTGCTTGATCTTGCCGTGTCGTGTCAGCGCAACCATTCCGGCCTGTAGAATGTGATTGGGCTTTGGCGAGTAGGTGTTTTTGTATTCGACGCGGTAATCCTCTTCGTAGAAATGACGAGGATCGTGCGGAAACGGGTCGCTCCATACCAATCCGCAATGCTTGCAAATAACGGTACGCAACGGCGCGCCGCTCCTGCTATGCGTTGCCAGAACCGAAACGTCGCTATTGCTGCACAGATTGCATGGCATTGACGATGTTTCGTGTTGTAGAGTTCGATTTTGCTGCATTTTATGTCACCAAGCCCAGGCCCTTGAGAGATCGAAATTGTAAGCTGAGAATGTCCGGATTATTCCATCCGGTAATTAGGCGCTTCTTTAGTAATGGTCACATCATGCACATGGCTTTCCCGCATACCGGCGCTGGTCACCCGCACAAATTGCGCTTTCTCATGCATGATAGCAATGGTTTGGCTGCCTGTGTAGCCCATGCTGGCACGAATACCGCCGAGCAATTGATGAATCACGGCAAGCAAGCTGCCTTTATAAGGCACCCGGCCCTCAATGCCTTCCGGAACCAGTTTTTCGACCAGCTCGGTTTCTTCCTGGAAATAGCGGTCGCTGGAGCCTTGCTGTTGCGCCATCGCACCCAGCGAACCCATGCCGCGATACGATTTATAAGACCGGCCCTGGAATAATTCAACCTCGCCCGGCGCTTCTTCGGTACCGGCAAACATGCCGCCCAACATCACCGCATAGGCACCGGCAGCCAGCGCCTTGGCGACATCGCCGGAATAGCGGATACCGCCATCGGCAATCAACGGCACACCGGTTCCTTTTAACGCATCGGCGACATTGCTGACCGCGGTAATTTGCGGCACACCGACACCGGCAACAATGCGGGTCGTGCAGATAGAACCGGGGCCGATGCCGACCTTAACGCCATCGGCGCCCGCCTCAACCAAGGCCAGTGCTGCGGCTGCCGTCGCTATATTGCCGCCGATAACCTGCACCTGAGGATAGTTCTGCTTGACCCAGCGTACCCTGTCCAACACGCCTTGGGAATGGCCGTGCGCGGTATCGACGATAATCACGTCCACACCGGCCTCAACCAGCGCGGCAACCCGCTCTTCGGTGCCCTGTCCGGTACCGATCGCGGCGCCGACCCGCAATCGTTCCTGTTCGTCTTTACAGGCCAATGGGTAATCTTTGGCTTTCTGTATGTCTTTTACAGTAATCATGCCGCGCAAATGAAAGGCATCATTGACCACCAGCACTTTTTCGATGCGATGTTCATGCAGCAGCGCAATCGCTTCTTTGCGATCGGCATTTTCATTAACCGTAACCAACCGCTCTTTGGGCGTCATGACTTTTGAAACCGGCTCATCAAAGCGCGTCTCAAAGCGCAAGTCACGACTGGTCACGATGCCGACCAACTCATCGCCATCGACCACCGGCACGCCGGAAATATTTTTGGAGCGGGTTAACGTGATAACATCCCGAATGCTCGCATCCGGCGAAACCGTGATCGGATCTTTAATCACCCCGCTCTCGTATTTTTTAACGCTACGAACTTCACGCGCCTGCTGCTCGGCCGTCATATTCTTGTGAATGATGCCGATACCGCCTTCCTGGGCAATCGCAATGGCCAGCCGGGCTTCGGTAACCGTATCCATCGCCGCCGCAACCAGAGGGATGTTTAGCGTAATGCCCCGCGTCAGCTGGGTCTTCATCTCTACGTCGCGTGGCAGCACAGTCGAGTGAGCAGGCACTAATAAAACATCATCAAACGTGAGCGCTTCCTGGAGAATTTGCATAGACCACACCTTATAACTCTGTGAAAAATAACCGCGCATTATACAGCGTAGGATGGGTAGAGCGCGAGCGAAACCCATATTTTGTTGAATAATTGGGGATTTTCTGGTTAGACAGAGCGCAGTTGCGGATTCTAACGCTTAGGTTTACTATAAACGGCCATTGTAAGTGGCTTTATTTGAATTTATTTTAGCCATACTC
The DNA here is from genome assembly GCA_049299935.1 of Methylobacter sp. Lineage (GTDB taxonomy): Bacteria > Pseudomonadota > Gammaproteobacteria > Methylococcales > Methylomonadaceae > Methylobacter_A. The sequence continues at coordinate 5,065 of JBAQYH010000097.1, forward strand.
AATTCTTACGACAACATGAAGCAACAATGACTTTAACCTTTAAACCATTAAACACGTAAATAATGCAATGTTTAGTGCCTA
>JBAQYH010000098.1:0-5459 GCA_049299935.1 Methylobacter sp.
GACGTAGCGACAGATGCCCAGGGATAAACAGGTGCGTTGCTAGGGCGTCGTACCCAACTTCCGGCATCAAAGCGACAACGAAATAAACCAATGCGACAACCGCAATCGCCACATCAAGCGCATTTAAGCCAAACCCAACAGGATTATTTTTGTTAGTGCGTTCGAGAAAGATTTTACTTTCTGCTACAACCACGCGCCAGCCAAGCACTAGCGGCAATGCAAGAACGACTCCATATACCCCCGGATAGTTCACAGGAAAATGAGCCAACAGCCCGACAGCCGTGCCATAAGCGCCAGCCCCAATCAGAAAGCAATTGAGCCAAGTTGCGCCGTTGATCTTTAGTTTACCCAGCAGCCAGTAGCCCAATATCGAGGACGCGCCGGCAAACCAGAGCGTTACCAGCAAAGGCCAAAAAGCACCGGCGCCTATAGCCAGAAAGACAGCGACAACCGCCGCTGCCAGACTGGCGTTCAGATACAGCATCCTCACTACCAGACTGACGGTAATAGCCGCAACCACTAAAAAACCAAAAAATCTAAACTGCGCGCCTGTACCCGACAATGGGATTGACTGCGGCCACGGTAAATTGAAAAGCCCTATTGCCGTTAGAATAAAACCTGAAATCAGGGCTATTGCAATTAATATTGTCGAATAAGGCCTGTAAAAACTATCCGGCTTTATCATTTTGCTCCCCTTTCTGCTGCCAATCCCGCATAAACGCCACTATCAACTTCAATGAACTCAACTAAAAGATAACGGGTATCTGGCGGCAGGTTGCTGACTAATTCCTTCAGACTCGTAACATTGGTGCGGGCGCGGTATACCTTTTTGAAATAAACCCATATTCCTGAACGGAGCATTCCATCAAAAAAACTGTCACCAAAAACCACGATCGGTTGCAATTCACTACCGGTCGGCTCTTTGGTTTCGTAAATCCATTCAAAAGGCGGTTTATGCTCGACATAGTTGTAAAGAGGCTGATTCCATGTCGGTTTAACGAACAAGGCATTTTCCGTAGGCGGGAAAAAAATCGGCATGAACATAGCCTCTCCGCCGCTTAATGGCTTTTCTTCGATTTCAAGCTGGTGGGTCCATACGGGGTCGGTTTTCCCTTCCAATTTGCCAATCTCGTTTACGAGCGTACGGGCAACCTCAAAGGCTGCCGGATCATTCCAATGAAAATCAGTTTTATGAAAAACATTCCTCTTACTTGCAATCTCCTTCAAGATCGCTGCGCTATCGATGAAAGTGATTTCCTTCATCGATCTCAACCGATCCTGAAGCAGATCCGCTTGGCGTGGCTTGGGCAGTGGTTTGGCTATGCTTGGCAAATGCTCTGAATAATAGACATCCTTCATCGGGGTAATCATCATGACGAGTTTGATACCCCGCGCTTCAAGCGCCAAAGCAAGCTGGCGGGTTCCTTCTATAACCGCATCAGCGTCCGCTCTCAAGGTAAGCTCAATCTTCGGTTGTTGATCATCCACCACGCTTCGATAGAAAAGCCAGCCGTCACTACCGACATGAACGCGAGTGGACATGCCGAATACCGAATAATCGATCTGCGTTTTAGTGCGAATCAGGAAATCGCGAAAACCATAATGATCGTTAAACCATTTGACGGTATCCCCCGTGTATTGACCGAACTCGCGCCAGGACTTCAGGACGGGAGCAGGAGCTAAACTTCTGTTTTCGTCCAGCATTGGCAGCCGAGGCAATCCAGTGACCATCTGCGCCATCGGCATCCAAATGAACAGCATGAAACCGATTAAGAAAACCACTCTAAACATCGTTGCGTTTCCTTAAAATCGAAAGTAAATAAATGGGTTGAAGCCGTTCGCTGCAATTAATATGCAAGAATAGGCCATCAATGTCGTCACCGTGACACCTTGCATTCCAATAGTCACCCATCCAGACCTGCTCACGAATCGGAAGCGTTCCCTCGGGAATATCGCGCAAACCGTGGCGACCAGCAGGAATGTAATCTTGTCCGGCCCCAACAGAACCGGAATCGTCTGAATAGCTTCCTGATGAGAGCCGATATTTGACATAACCGCCAAATAGTCGACTGCAACGGATACGCTGGATGCCCTGAAAAAGACCCAGCCAATCATTACTAAAAGAAATGTTAATGCCTGTCCTAACCAACCCGAAGTCGCAAAACCATGACGAGCAAGAAGCTCCCGCTCAATGATAAGCAAGACACCGTGGTAAATACCCCAAACGATAAAACCGTAGGAGGCGCCGTGCCATAAACCGCAGAGAAAGAAAACGATAAACAGGTTGGCCAGCGTCCGAACTCGCCCGGCCCGATTACCGCCCAACGGAATATAGAGATAATCCCGGAACCAGCGGGACAGTGTCATATGCCAACGGCGCCAGAATTCAGTGATGTTCCGCGAACGATAGGGTTGGTTGAAATTCTGCGGAAATTCAAATCCCATCATCCGGCCAAGGCCGATCGCCATGTCGGAATAGCCGGAAAAATCAAAATAAATTTGCAGGGAGTAAGCGAACGCTCCGAGCCACGCAATCCCGGTCGTCAATTCACCGTGCGGCAAAGCAAAGACACTATCGGCAACGTTCCCTACGCTATCGGCCAAAATGATTTTCTTGCTAAGCCCGATTACAAAACTAATGAAACCCGAGTAGATCTGCTCGAGCCGCACCTTTCTATCGCGAACGACATCAACGATCTCGGAGTAACGCACGATAGGGCCCGCAATAAGCTGGGGAAAATTTGCCATATACATGCCGAAATCTATCAACGACTCCGCAGGTTCGACCTTGCGATTGTAAACGTCGAGCAAATAAGAAATAGCGTGGAAGGTAAAGAACGAAACCCCTGCCGGCAGCAGAATTTGCGAGACCTCGAAATGTGCGTTGCTACTGACCAGTGCGGCGGCATCGTTCAGCGACTGAATGAAAAACATCCAGTATTTGTAGTACAACAGCGGTATCAGATTTACGACGATCCCTATAGTGAGGGCCGATTTTCTGGCAAAGCCGGATGACTTACAAATGTACAGCGCCACCAAATAATTAACAATAATGGAGCCGCTTAAAATGATCGTGAGAGTGCCGCCATCGGTAAAGTAGAACAGCAGGCTTGCAACCAAAATTACCGCATTCCTGAAACGCGACGGCGTAGCGAAATACACCGTCATAAATATGGGTAGAAAGCCGAAAATGAACGCTGGAGAACTGAATGCCATACTGAATAATACCTTAATTTTTGGCTGCTTTAACCGCAAACCCTTCCGTTACTTGATCAATCTAAATACTAACTGTCCGCCACCCAAATGGCCGAACTCGGCAGACGCGTAAATCTCGATGCCGGCTTCTGAAAAACCGGCTCCTTGCATTTCTTTGAGCATATCCCAGCCAAAATCCGTGAACACCAGCGACCCATCTGCCGAAACCGGATTTCCATGATATGCCGGAGGCAAGAGGTGCTCTAATTGCCCGTTAATTAATGTTGCGCGGGTAATCGACAAATCGTTGTCGCTGTGGAAAGGGATTGTTGCAAGCAGCGCTCCACCAGCCTTCAAAACACGTACACATTCTGAGAAAGCTCTTGCCGGATGAGGAACATGTTCGAACACATCGTTGCTCACCACCAGATCCAGAGTACCGTCTGCGAAACTTAGGTTTTCAACGTCTTCGTGACGAATGCCCTGAATGATTGCACCGCCTTCATATTCATAACCCAGGTATTCGCTGCCGACGATATTATGGTTTTTAAAGGTGCCAGTTGCCCACTGATAGATAGGCGTAACCTGTTCCATAAAGTAAACGCTCTTCTTGTCGTCTACATTCAACTCCTGCTTGACCAGCGTCGCTATCAACCGCTGCCGATTGTTCATTCGGCATAAAGGACATTCCAACCTTTCCCGCCAGTTGGGTACCCAACTGTTCTCGTGCCGTTGCCCTCCCGATTGCATATCCACCAAAAAGGGAACTTTTTTGCTGCACGGCACACAATAGCCCTTCACTGCAAAAGCTTCGTTTTTCGACGACTCGATCAGTGTTTTTTCAACCCGCCTAATTTGCTTTAGCTCATCACTGTCCAAAACAGTAACAAAATCTTCACGCGTTTTTACCGATGCAATTGCGGCTAATTCGTCCGGTTGCTTCGTATCTTCACCCTTTGGCGATTCCGACCCTGAACAAAGCGTGAGCGGATATGCACCACGGGTTGAGGTTATTGATAGTTCGGTAAGAATCCCATTCAGAATCTTCCAAGCCGATTCCGCGCCCCAAGCGTTTTCCGTAAACTCCAAACCGTTATGACTGATTCGATTCCAGAGCGCTTCATCTTTGTATAACTTTGCAATCGTATCGGCAAACGCTTCCGCGCCATCCGCAACCAGGATGTTTTCGTCATTCGTTAGCGACATGCCTTCTGCTGCCAGTGGCGTAGCCACTACAGGTAAGCCGACGGACATCGCCGACCCGATCTTGCCTTTTATACCGGCGCCGAAACGTAGCGGGGCGACGGAAATACGCATTTTGTCGAGTAGCGGATTTAAGTCTTCGACAAAGCCAAGGACAATAACATCGTCGCTGGCCAAAGCTTGAATCTCGTCAGGTGGGTTGCTTCCCACTACATTAAAACATACCCCAGGCAAGCGGGTGCGCAACAGCGGCATGACTTCCGTTACGAAATACTGTACGGCATCCACATTGGGAAGGTGTTGATAACCGCCGACAAAAATTACATCGCTACGATCGGAAAAGGGTTTGCTCGTTCCCCGTACATCCATGATTAACGGAAAGACATGAATTTGTCCGTTAGGCAATTCCGGTCGCAACAGCTCCAGTTCGGCCGTACTGACAACGATCGATGCATCCGCTAAACAAATCGCGGCAAGCTCGCGTTGCTTCATTTGCTTCGCTTTCATCATTTTTTCGGAATCGCTGAGCAACTCCGCTTCACGCATCATTCTTAAGAAATGCAAATCCACGGTATGGAAAAGCACTTTGGCTTGCGGACACTCTCTTCGAATAAGCTTGATATTGTTCTCAAGCACTTCTGCACGGAACACCAAGGCAAGATCGTAACGCTCGCCAAATTCATTCAAATGCTGCTCTACAGAAGTAATATATGGCGCATACAAAACTTCTATTCCTGCGCCCTGAAGCGCCGGGGTATAGTCCGGCAAGTATAATAAATTATGCTCAGGTATAAATGTCACCTGAAAATCCATTTCGCGTAACAGCAGCAGCATATTAAATGTTACTATCGAACCGGCATCCTGGTTAGGCGTGGGAGTGCACGCGTCCAACACCAGTACACGCCGCTTGGCCATACGATCCTTGGCCTGGTCGACATCAACACCCGGCGCTTGATGAGCACGAAATCTTTCCTGCCAACGCACAAATAGCTTTACAGTATTTTCTACCTGATATGCTTTCACGCCTGTTGTAAGGTCAGTACCCGAAGTGACTCCCTCAT
>JBAQYH010000099.1:0-3259 GCA_049299935.1 Methylobacter sp.
TCTGGGCACCGGCACCGTGGTGACCCATCTGGTCAAAGACCTGGATACCATAGACACGTTTATCGGCACGACCGTCAGCAAACTGCTGGTCGCCGCCCTGACCGTTATCGGCACGGCGGTCATTTTATTATGGATGCATTGGCAACTGGGTTTATTTATCCTGCTGCTGAATCCGGTGGTCATTTATTTCACCCGCGTTATCGGCTCCCGCGTCAAGGATCTTAAATCCAAGGAAAATTCCGCTTTTGAAGTCTTCCAGCAATCCTTGACCGAAACCTTGGAAGCCATCCATCAAATACGCGCCAGCAACCGCGAGAAGCATTATTGCCAGCAGCTGATCGAATCGGCCCGGTCGGTTAAGAATTTTTCAACTGCTTTCGCCTGGAAAAGCGATGCCGCGACACGCCTGAGCTTCCTGGTGTTCCTGTTCGGCTTCGACATCTTCCGCGCCTGCGCGATGATGATGGTATTTTATTCCGACCTCAGCATCGGGGAAATGCTGGCCGTGTTCGGCTACCTGTGGTTCATGATGGCCCCGGTGCAGGAAATCCTGAGCATCCAATATGCCTTTTACGCCGCCAAGGCCGCATTAATCCGCATCAACCGGCTCAACGCGCTGAAACAGGAACCGCACTACCCTCACCTGGAAAACCCGTTCCTAAACAAAAAGACCGTCTCCCTGCGCGTAGAAAACCTGCATTTTAGCTACGGCGATGACCAATTCGCCGGGAGCGAATTGGCATTTACCCACAGGGTGCCGGGCAGGACAGACCGGCATGAAAAAGTACTCGACGGCATCCAGTTAAAAATCAAAGCCGGCGAAAAAGTGGCGCTGGTTGGCGCCAGCGGCGGTGGCAAATCGACGTTGATACAAACCCTGATCGGCCTCTACCCGCCCAGCCACGGCCAGATTTATTTCGACGAGGTTCCGATCGACCGGATCGGACTGGAAGTGGTCAGGGAAAATGTCGTCACCGTACTGCAACACCCCGTCCTGTTTAACGACACCATCCGCGCCAACCTGACGCTGGGCAAACCGGCTACTGATGCCGTATTATGGAATGCGCTGGACATCGCGCAATTAAAAGACACGGTTCAGGAACTGGACAAAGGACTGGACACCATCGTCGGCCGATTGGGCATGCGACTTTCCGGCGGCCAGCGGCAACGCATGGCCATAGCCAGAATGATCGTCGCCGATCCCAAAGTGGTGATCCTGGATGAAGCCACCTCGGCGCTGGACAGCGAGACGGAGCACAAACTGCATCAGGCCATGGCGGAATTTTTAACCGGCCGCACCGCCATAATCATTGCCCATCGCCTGAGCGCCGTTAAACAGGCCGACCATGTTTATGTTTTTGAACAAGGCAAAATCTGCGAACATGGACAGCATGAAACCCTGCTCAGCCAAAAAGGCCTTTATGCTAAGCTTTATGGGGAGTATCAGTAAAAGCAGGCGCAAAGAAAAAATTAAGGTAACCATTTCAGCGAATACCGGCCCTAATTAATAGAACACGGATGACGCGGATTTGACGGATGCACACAGATTTTTAAATCTGTCTAAGCCAATTTGTTATGCACTTTTAAATCAACGTTTATCCGGTATTATGTAGCAGCCGCACAAAGCTAATTGCCGCATAACCCATTAAAATCACTGCCATTGTAAACCATAAAAGGAAAACAATGGCAGAAACCCACGTCATAAGCGCCCTGACGGCAAAACGCGCTGAACTTGCCGGACTGGTGGCGCACCACCGTAAAGAAATGGTACGAATTTCCGAAGAAGTAAAGACGCTTGACGCTACGATCAAGCTATTTGAGCCTGATTACAGTATCCGTTCTATTAAGCCTAAGCGTTACCAGAAGAAAAACGAATTTTTCAAGAACGGCGAAGCCCGTCGTACCATTCTTGATGTTCTAAGGGAGGCGGATAGGCCAATAACTACCAACGACATAGCGCGTTCAGTCATGTCCAGTAAGGGGATTGGCTCGGAAAGCGAGAAAGCTCTACAGGCATCTATTCTAGCCACTCTTCACAAACAAATGAAAAGCGGCCTTGTCGAATTGACTGGGAAAGACAGGGCGGGGAATTGTATTTGGGTTTTGGTTGCTGATTAAAAATGTTAGGATTGCTGCACACAAACCATAAATTCGTTTATCAGCGTCATAAATAATATGAAACAAGCAATCTTACAAATATTCAGACCAGAAAAGGATTCCCAAGGAAGCATTCCTCATGAGGCTAGTCAGGCTTTAACCGAAATTTCACATATCTATAAAGAGCGATACAAAAATCTCGTGAATACTGGCGAAAATCTTGAAGCGCTCGGTGAAAACTGCTGGCTATTAGACCTGGGCACCGAAGTGCATACTCTAAGTCTCTTTGTGACCGCCGCTGAGCGTGGATGTCTTTCATACAGGATCGCCTTTTTAGATGAAAAGCCGGACTGGATACCATACGGTAAAAAATAAGTTAATTCATAATATGCTGTTATAAGCCCAACAAAAGTTAACTTTTCCGATTAAGCAGCCAATCTTTCTTCCTTTCTCTTATTGCCTTGCCAATAGCCGCACCAGTCACGGTTTGTACGTGTATGGGCGCATTTCTTAGTGATGTCCATAAAGATTTCTCCATTGGGCAAACGCCGCGTATCTTCACGATAAGCGGCTTCATTGGCATAGTTCGCCAGATATTGATTGCCGAACTTATGGTTCTGTCCGTACTGCATCCGTCGGAACCGGGAAAAGTAGGATTCAGCTAAGTTGTTGGTTATTCCGGCGTCACTACGGTACTCTTTCGCATGATTAACGCGGCGGGTGTCGAACTTAGCGTGTAGCACGTCATAAGCGGTAGATTCGTCGGCGCAAATGATTGAACTCTTCTTAACGAATTTCTTTGCCAGATCACCAACATCCGTTTGATTCTCTGATTTAATAACGAAAGTCAGCGTTTTGTCAGCCCCGGCTATAACCTCACTACGTTGACGCATCACAAACACGCAACGCTTATCAGGGCGTTGGTTTTCAGCTAAGCGTCGATCTACACGATCCTCTTTCTTGTTCTCTGGCCGGATATGGCCGTTGACATAAGCGCCGTCCATGTGAATTTCACCGGATAATAAGTCTTCATTGCGTTGCTCCATCAGTGATTCCCTGATTTTGTGCGCCATAACGAAAGCCGTCTTGTATTGAACGCCCAGATCGCGGCCTAATTGCAGCGCTGAAATGCCTTTTACCGCATTGGAGTAAATGGCGATAG
>JBAQYH010000100.1:0-10490 GCA_049299935.1 Methylobacter sp.
GCGTAATCGGAGCAACGAAAGCGTCAAATTCGTGCGATTACGCTTCGCTAATCGCACTTACGAGCTGGTATGATGAGAAACATTAATATATCGAATAGCAGACGCTCAAAACTTAATTGAAAGAAGCAAAATGTTTTATGTTACGGAATCCTATACATTCGAAGATAGTATAAAAAGATCACGATTTATCAGTGTTATGTTTCCCTGCACGAGTGATCAAGCAGTTTTGCATCAATTAAAAACATTACAAGCCGAACATCCACACGCAAATCATATTGCCTTCGCCTATCGAATAAAAACCAATGAAGGCATTATTTATCGGTTTCATGACGCAGGCGAGCCTACGGGGACCGCAGGAAAACCGATTTTTCAACACCTTGAAGGCAAAAACCTCATTAATGTACTCATTGTAGTGATCCGCTATTTTGGTGGAGTGAAGCTGGGGGCTGGTGGGCTTACCAGAGCCTATGGCCATATGGCGAAACAGGTGATTGAAACATCGACATTACAACCTTACATAGAGATGACAACACTTCATTTCACGCTTGATTATGAAAGATTTCAGTCTTTTGATTACGCATTGAAAAAACTGAATGGGCAAATTATTGAGCAAGTATTTGCCGGACAAATTCATCTAACCGTTACACTGCCTATTGAAAAGCGATGGGATTTGGAAAGCCAGTTTGCTCCTGTATAACCTGCTGCGAATTCATGGTGTCCAAGGGGGGAACCGAATATTTCCAATTACATGATTTAAAATGGTTTCGGTGCCGGTTCCTAAAGTACATTAAGCTGGTAAAGTGCTTGTTATTAATCGGAAAATATCGGGGTAATTCACAAGGCGCAACAATATGGTATTTTTATCCTATTGATCGGTATAACAAAAACTATTTTGAAATACTAACGTAAATATATGGGGTGTCAAAATGAAAACAGCAAAGCTAATCCTAATCGCCACAATGATAATGCCAATGTCGGCTAATGCCGGTTTCAATGTTTTTATAAATGGGCATAAGCTTCACGATAAGTCTACCGCCTATAAGAGTGGCGATATAGACAATGCCGACCTGTACGATGCAGGGGCGTATGTGTATTATGTAATGGGTGTTATCGATGTAACTATCGGGTCTGGCTTATTTTGTCCGCAAAACATAACTTCAGACCAAGCCGCGAATGTTGTGTCTAAATACTTAAATGAGCATCCGGAATCATGGGACTCTAGCGGCGAGGCACTGGTTAAAGCGGCACTCGCCAAAGAATGGCCTTGTCAGAAGTAGCGAAATAGGCCAAAACCAGACTATCGCAAAGATTGGCGATGGGGAATGGTGTAATCCGGAGAGAGGCACAAGCCAGATGTGGACGTATTATGATTTAGAATCGAATTTCGAAGCTGAATCTTCCACGTTAATAACGGATGACATTCAATTAGAAAAAGTTTATTCCATCAACATCCATATTTTCAAAAAACCACTCACTCAACAACTATGCTGAATTTTCCACAAATTGATCCCATCGCTTTTAGTCTAGGTCCGGTAAAGATTCACTGGTACGGCCTGATGTACCTGATCGGTTTTGCCGCCGTTTGGTTCATCGGGCAAAAGCGCGCCGAACAGCCCTGGTCGCCGATCAAGCCGGAAGCTATAGAGGACTTGGTTACTTACGGCGCGTTCGGCGTCATTCTGGGCGGCAGGATAGGCTACATCCTGTTTTATAATTTTGCAGGCTTCCTGAACAATCCGCTGGTGCTGATTAAAATCTGGCAGGGCGGCATGTCTTTTCACGGCGGCATGTTGGGCGTATTTATCGCGATGTGGCTGTTCTCCAAAAAGCAGCAATGCAGCATGCTGCAATTGACCGACATTATCGCGCCGCTGGCACCTATCGGTTTGGGCGCCGGTCGTCTCGGCAATTTTATCAATTCAGAATTATGGGGCAGGCCCACCGACGTGCCTTGGGCCATGGTGTTTCCAAACGCCGGCCCGTTAGCCCGTCATCCTTCGCAATTGTACGAAGCCTTTTTAGAAGGCGTTGTATTGTTCGTCATTCTCTGGGTATATACCAGCAAACCCAGGCCTACTATGGCCGCTACCGGCATGGCGCTGTTTTTTTACGGCTGCTTCAGGTTTTTTGTCGAGTTTTTCAGGATGCCGGATGTGCAGTTAGGCTATTTGGCTTTGGACTGGGTGACTATGGGGCAGATACTGTCGACGCCGATGATTTTGATTGGCGCGGCGTTATTTTATTTTGCGCATAAAAAAACTATTCCAAATAAGTAAACCGATGCAGAAAGAATCAGGCGGCGCAGTAGCCGGAAAAAAGAAACGCCGCGATCCGTGGAGCGATATCCGGGATTATTTGAACACACAAACGCCGGAGGTATTGATCGAGCTGTTGCTGGATACCGCCAAGCGCGATGAGCGATTGCATCAGTCTTTATTGCTCAAGGCCCAGCGTGTTGCAGGCGGAACCGATGTCGTCAAAGCCTTTCGCAGGGCGATAGACCAAGCGACGCGCATCAAGGGTTTTATTGACTGGCGGCAGTCCCGCAACTTTGCGGCTAATCTCGACCAGGTTGTGGAATCGCTGGCGGAACTGCTTACACCCGATAGCGCTGGGATGTTGATCGGATTGGCCGAATACGGCATTGAGCGAGTGGAAAGCGCTCTGGAACAGATTGACGATTCGAATGGCGAGGTCGGCAGCATCGTACAAGCACTTGGCGATTTGCATCTTAGCGCCTGCGAGTTGGCGAAACCCGATCCGCAAGCGCTGGCGGAACGCTTGTTCCGTTTAGAGACGACATCGCCATTCGGGATTTGCAGTTTTAGCGCAGTCACTTACCTTGATGCGCTCGGTGAGGAAGGGCTGCGGCGTTATCGGGAATTGGCTGAAGTCGAGTGGGCCAAGATTAAGCCACGGCAAAGCGGTGACGCTTACGTTTACGATTCTCATCGTTTCCATATCACCAGTATCATGGAATCGCTGGCCAAGGCGAGCGGCGATGTGGAGGAGCTGGTGGCGATCAAGTCGCGCGATCTATCGATGTCTTACCACTATCTGACAATTGCCGAAATATGGGTCAAGGCAGGGCAGGACGATAAGGCGCTGGACTGGGCGGAACGCGGTCTGCAAGCTTTTCCCAAAGCGACGGACAACCGGTTGCGGGATTTTTTGGTGGCGGTCTATCTGCAACGCAAGCGCAACGATGAAGCCTTGCAATTGACTTGGGTGCAGTTCGAGGAACGGGCATCTCTGGAGCAATACAAAAAGCTGCATGGTGTTGCCAAGCAACTCGGCGTTTGGCCGGAACAGCGCGAGCGCGCCTTGGCATGGGTTGCCGAAGTCATTGCCGCTGAAGCTGCGGTTACAAACCGCTGGAGGCCGAAGCCATCAATACCCGACTATTCATTGCGGGTTGAAATCGCTTTATGGGAGGATGACCTTGATGCCGCCTGGGCGGCGGCACATGCAGGCATTTGCCATCAGGGCTTGCTGATAGCGTTGGCCGGTAAATTGGAACCGGCGCGCGCGGACGATGCGCTGGCACTTTATAAGCAAGTGATTCCAGACATCGTTAATCAAACCAACAATACAGCTTATGCCGATGCCGTTAAGCTCATCCGCAAGATTGGTGGGATAATGATTGCCCAGAACCGGAATCATGAGTTCGGGGATTATTTAGTCGAGTTGAGCGTCCGCTTCAAACCCAAGCGGAATTTCATCAAACTTCTGGATGGAGTGGGTGGTCGCTAGTTTTGTAGGGGTGAGTTTCGCTCTGGTCGATTGAAATTCTCCCTATAAAAGCCTCGTCAAATTTTAGAACCCTATCTAAAAAGCCAATAGTTATGAAAAAAACTGCATGAAGCAATATTTAGAATTACTCGATAAAATTATTAACGAAGGCAGCCAAAAAGGCGACAGGACCGGCAGCGGCACTCTGTCCATTTTCGGCCACCAGATGCGGTTTCCGCTGGCGGAAGGTTTTCCTCTGGTTACCACTAAGAAAATACATCTAAAATCAATTATCTATGAGTTGCTTTGGTTCCTGAAAGGCGAGACCAACCTGGGCTTTTTGCATCAGCATAACGTCAAGATCTGGGACGAATGGGCGGATCAAAACGGCGAGCTGGGCCCTGTGTACGGACATCAATGGCGCTCATGGCCGACGCCTGACGGCCGGCATATCGACCAGATACAGCAAGTCATTGAACAACTAAAAAACACACCTAACAGCCGCCGGATTATCGTTTCCGCCTGGAATGTCGCGGATTTGCCGGATGAAAGCATCAGCCCGCAGCAGAATGTCGCGCAAGGCAAAATGGCTTTAGCGCCTTGCCATGCGTTTTTCCAGTTCTATGTGGCCGACGGCAAGCTGTCTTGCCAGCTCTATCAGCGCAGCTGCGACACGTTTTTAGGTTTGCCGTTCAATATTGCCAGTTATGCGTTATTGACGCACATGGTCGCCCAGCAGTGCGATTTGGAAGTCGGCGATTTTGTCTGGACCGGCGGCGATGTGCATCTGTACCTGAACCATCAGCATCAGGCTAACTTGCAGTTAACCCGCAAGCCTTACCCACTGCCGACATTAAAAATAAAACGCAGGCCGGAATCGATATTCGATTACCGGTATGAAGATTTTGAAGTCGTCGATTACCAGGCGCATGAACATATCAAGGCGCCGATTTCTGTTTAACGGTTTAGAGCAATCGAGACAGGAACAGGCAGTTCCCACTTTTAAGGAAATTAACCATTACTCATGAATATACAATACAAAGCGCATCCTTGGCATGGCATTAATCCGGGTAATAACACACCGGACGTGGTTACGGCCTTTATTGAAATTGTTCCGTCGGATACCGTTAAGTATGAAGTCGATAAAGAAACCGGGTATCTTAAAATCGACCGGCCGCAAAAGTTTTCCAACACGGTTCCTACGCTTTACGGTTTTATTCCGCAAACCTATTGCGCAGACAGGGTGGCCGAATATGCCGCGTTAAAATCCGGTAAACCGGTTGCCAAGGGCGATGGCGACCCGCTGGATATTTGCGTTTTGAGTGAGCGTAGCGTGACGCATGGCGATATTCTTTTACAGGCGATACCGATCGGCGGCTTTCGTTTGCTGGATGGGGGCGAAGCTGACGACAAGATTATCGCTGTAATGAAAGGCGACGAGTTTTACCGGCAATGGAACGACGTATCGGATTGCCCGGAGTCTTACATCAACCGTCTGAAACATTATTTTTTGACCTATAAACAGCTTCCGAGCGAAAAGAGCTCCTGCGAAATAACCAATGTTTATGGGCGGGATGAAGCGCATGAAGTGATTAGGCGGGCCATGGACGATTATCAGAATCATTTTATTGCTGAATAAGGTTTTTAAGATATGCAAGACCTTCCAGGTTTTTACTGGTGCCGCTCCCGGCGGCACCAGCACTTCCGCCTTCCCTGGCAGTCGTAAAACCTGGAAGGTCTGACTCGCAACGTTCTTAACTTAATCGCAGTGGGAACGAAGTTACCATCTGCCCACGTCTGGTTAAAGGTGTTCCCCGGCAATATCTTTACCAATAAACTCCATTATTTCCCGCTCGTCGTCAAAATTCCCATAAGCCAGCAGCAGTTTGACATAGGCGGCTTCAATCGACATATTCCAGATGATTTTTGCGTCTTGTTCCATTAAGGTTTGGGTGCTTTGGTAGGCGTCGGCCGATTTAATCGCCGGAGCCAGATAAACGGCGATGTCCTGTTTGTTGCAGTGTTTTATAAATTCAACCAGCGAATAGTTTTCGCCCCATTGCAGCGAGGCGCATGCGGTGCCGGAATGATATAAATCATGCAAAACCGCATCGACATTGTCCAGGTTAAACCGGCTGTAATCCAGTCCGGGATAGGGTCTGATCATTAAGATGCGTTCGGAGAAATTGGCTTTTAACGGGATGCACCGGTTTGGTGTTTGTTGGCCGGGCGGATTCAGTAGCGAAAACCGCCGGTTTTCGAATTGTATGTAGCTCTTGCCCTGAACGCTGAAAAAATCGCCGCTTAACTGTAAAGAACAGGCCAGGCGAGTGCCTTGATGCAGTTGGGTCGTTTGCTGTTGGTTTCGATAGGGCACAAAAACACCCCTTCCGATTTTTTGCAGGATAAACTCGACTGCGCAGATGAAATTTTCCAGTCCGTTGGCTTCAGGATGATCCAGCGGATAATCGCTGGAGACCAGCAGCATCGGAGTCCTGGCGGCATTAAAATAAAAACTCAACGCGCAAGCCGTATAAGCCAAGGTATCGGTGCCGTGAGTGACGATGACGCCGTCGTACCGCTCGGGCCGGGCGGTTTCAATCGCGGCAATGAGGGTTGCCCAGGCAGCGGGCGCAAGGTTTTCGCTCAAGATCTGTAGGGGCTGGATAGTATCGAAATGGATTTGCCGGTGGTTTTCGTAATGCTGCTCAAACAGCCGGAGCAGTTTGAACGATGTGGACTCAGAGGTATTGATGCTGCCGCCAGTTGCTACAGAGCCGATAGTGCCGCCGGTGAATACAACCAGTATATTTTTCATAGTATGATGCTGGGGTAAAATTAATTTCTGAAAGAATACTGCATTAAAATGAAAATATCACTTATCGTCGCGATGGCGAGCAACAGGGCCATCGGCCTGAATAATCGGATGCCCTGGCATCTGTCCGCCGACCTTAAAAAATTTAAAAAAATAACCATGGGCGCACCCATTTTAATGGGCAGAAAGACCTACGAGTCGATAGGCAGGCCGTTGCCGGGGCGCACCAATATCATCATCAGCAGGAATCCGTCATACAGCCGGCCGGGCTGCCTGGTGTTTAACGATATTGAAAAGGCGCTGGATAGCTGCCGTGGCAGCGATGAGGTTTTTATTATCGGCGGTTCGGATTTTTATAAGTCGATGCTGCCTGTTGCCGATACGCTGTACCTGACGCAAATACACCGGGAATTTCCGGGCGATACGTTTTTCCCTGAGATTGATACAGACCAGTGGATCGAGGTGGAGCGGGAAGATATTCAGGACGATCCTGATGTTGCATTCAGCTACAGTTTCTTGAAGCTGGAAAAGCGGAAACATTAGACTTGCTTTGGATGTTGTATTATTTTTCCAGGCAGGCTTCGGACTCCAGCATTATCCCGCCCTCTGGTTTTTTGGGTAAATTTGCCACAGCCAAATAATTTTTATTAGGTTTTTTAGCCTCGGGACAATCGATGCTGAAACGCTGCACCTGCTCACCCAGTTTTAATGCGGTCAGCTGGCCGCCCCAAAGGCAGCCGGTATCAATCGCGTAACAGTTCGGCCCTTCGTAATAGCCCAATGAAGACCAGTGGCCGAAGATAATGCGCATGTCTGCGCTTTTGCGTTTAGGCGCTTCAAACCAGGGGACCAGGCTTTTGGGTTGTGAGCCTAGAGGCCCGCTATTAACAAAATCCAGCCGGCCGTTAACATCGCAATAACGCATTCGGGTAAAGCAATTAATGATAAAGCGCAACTTCTCGACGCCTTTCAAGTTGGATGACCAGATATTGGGCTTGTTGCCGTACATTTGTTTTAAAAACGCCTGATAATTAGGCGCTCTTAGGGCTTGTTCCGCCAGCAAGGCCATTTTTTGGGTTCGTTTAAAATCCCATTGAGGCGGCAGACCGGCGTGGACCAGGCAGAAGTCATCGTTAAAATGAAACAGCGGCCGATGCCTCAGCCAATCGATTAACTCGTCCCTGTCCGGCGCTTCAAGGATCGGCAGCAGCGAGTCCTTTTTATTGGCTATTTTGGGCGCGCAGGACGCGGCCAATAAATGCAGGTCATGGTTGCCCAGCACCGTAACAGCGGCATCGCCCAGCGATTTAACAAAGCGGAGGGTTTCTAACGATTTGGGGCCGCGATTGACCAAGTCGCCGGCAAACCACAGTTGGTCGGACTGTTCGTTAAAAGAGATAGCATCCAGGAGTTTCAATAATTCATCAAAACAGCCTTGAATATCGCCGATAGCATAAATTGACATTACTAATGCAGGGTTCTTGGGATGGATAAGGTAAAACGGGGGACGTCAGCGCGGAATTTATCGCCATCGTCCGAATGCATCGTATAGTCGCCCTGCATGGTGCCGACGGGGGTTTCGATCATCGCGCCGCTGGTGTAACGAAAAGATTCGCCGGGTTTAAGATAAGGGTGTTCGCCGATGACGCCGTCGCCCCTGACATCCTGGATCTTGCCATTGGAATCGGTAATCAGCCAATGGCGCTGTAGCAGCTTTGCCGGTATTTCGCCGACATTGGTGATCGTGACGGTATAGGCGAAGACATAGCGATCCTCTTCGGGAGACGATTGCGCCTCTATAAAAAAAGGAATGGCTTCAACTAATATTTTGTTTTTTTCGTTCATTATTGGATCATATAGGTTATATGTTGATTATTTCATCGTAACTTTTCATTAAACGCAAGCATCTATTCAGTATGAAATATAAAGACTGTTTCTTAATCCTGTTTTTAGCCTTGTCCCCGGTGACACAGGCAGAAGACGCCAAAGATTTATTTGCGGCGGCAATGGCGGGCAAGCTTGAGAGGACAGAGGCTTTGCTGGCGCAAGGGATTGATGTTAACAGCAAAACAGCCAGCGGCCGCACCGCGTTGATGGCCGCGAGTTTCAACGGCAATGTAAAGATTGTTAAGGCCTTGTTGGCGTACGGAGCCGATGTCAGCATTGCCGATAATGCAGGATCGACCGCATTAATGGATGCGCTGGTTTTCGGCAATGAAGACATTGTAAACTCCCTGATTGCCGCAGGGGCCGATGTTAACGCATTGGACAAACAAAATGTGACGGTCTTGGCCAGAGCCAAAAAAACCGCCCATGACAAAGTCATTAAAATTCTGGAAAAAGCCGGGGCAAAAGAAGAGGCGGATGTTCCGATAGAAGAAGCGACAGCCAAAGACGGCGCGGGCGGCAAACCGGGCGATAAGCCCGGCGCTACACCGCCAGCCAAAAAATAACCAATTAAGGACAAAACATTGCATATTCACATCTTAGGTATTTGCGGAACATTTATGGGCGGGCTTGCCGTGATTGCGCGGCAGCTGGGCCATCAGGTCAGCGGTTCCGACCAGAATGTTTATCCGCCGATGAGCACACAGCTGGAACAGCAAGGCATCGTATTGATGGAAGGCTACCGCGCGGAAAACCTGGACAGCAGACCCGATCTGGTGATTATCGGCAACGCCCTGTCGCGTGGAAATCCTGAAGTCGAGGCGGTGCTGAACAGGGGGCTGAGATACGTATCGGGCCCGCAATGGCTGGCAGAGCACGTGTTGCAGGATAAATGGGTGTTGGGCGTTGCCGGAACCCACGGCAAAACCACCACGACCAGCATGTTGAGCTGGATACTGGAGCACCAGGGCTTTAAGCCGGGCTTTTTAATCGGCGGCATCCCGCTGAATTTCGGCATTTCGGCGCGGCTCGGCGAGTCCGATTTTTTCGTGATCGAAGCCGACGAATACGATTCCGCGTTTTTTGACAAGCGCTCGAAGTTTGTCCACTACCGGCCTCGTACCGCGATCCTCAATAACCTGGAATACGACCATGCCGATATTTTCCCCGACCTGGACGCGATCAAAAAACAATTCCACCATCTGGTCAGGACAGTGCCCGGCGAAGGCCTGATCATCAGCCCCGAATGCGATGCCAATATCAATGACGTATTGGCGATGGGCTGCTGGACGCCGGTTGCCAAGACTTCGATTTCGGTAGGGGCGGGTCTTGTGCCCGCCCAATCAGGGCAACCACAAGGGATTGCCCCTACGATTGCCCAACTGATCAACAGCGACGGCAGTAAGTTCAATGTGCTGATGGACAACCAGCCGCAAGGCTGTGTCGAGTGGCCGTTAACCGGCGAGCATAACGTCTACAACGCGCTGTCCGCGATAGTTGCCGCAAAACATGTCGGCATCCTGCCCAAGGATGCGATAGCCGCGCTGGGGCAGTTTAAAAACGTCAAGCGCCGGATGGAGGTAATTGCCGAGATTAACGGCGTCACTATATATGATGATTTCGCCCATCACCCGACCGCGATACAAACGACGCTGGACGGCCTGCGCAAACAGGTGGGGCAGGAGCGCATCATCGCCATCGTCGAGCCGCGCTCGAACACCATGCGGTTGGGTGTGCATACCAAAACGCTGGCGGAATCTTTGGGCAATGCCGATCTGGCGATCATCTACCAGCCGGAAGCGATGGGTTGGAACTTAAGCCAACTGAAAGATTATGCAGGTAATATCGAAATTTGTTCATCGCTGGATGACATCATCGCCAAGCTCAAATTTGAAGCGCGCTACGGCGGGCATTTCGTGTTGATGAGCAACGGCAGCTTCGGCGGTATTTACCAGCGTTTGCAGGATGAGCTGCGTTAATTTGAATCTATAAATTCACCACGGAGGACACAGAGAACCCGGAGTTGTTTATTTGTTTATCTCTGTGTCCTCCGTGG
>JBAQYH010000101.1:0-10164 GCA_049299935.1 Methylobacter sp.
ATTCTATGCTGAGCTCGAATTGGTTGTGCCGGAAACGCCTGTTCTTTACTGACGTTCGAACAGGCTTATTCCGGCTACATAATGATATGTTTTTTAAACTCTCAACAAGGCTTTAGCCATTTTTTCAGAAAGTTGTTCTTCGACGAATTGCGGTTCGTTGGGCGGATAAAGTTCCACTTCATCCAGTTCGAAATTATATTCTTTGCCCAATGTGATCAGTTCTCTGATTTTTTGAACGGCTAACAGTTTCTCTTTTAATTCACTATCTGTTTTTGCCAGATCAGAGAAGGCTTTTATTTGTGCAATTGACATTGTGTTTACTCCTTTTGTTGAAAATTACTGCAACGCAGTTGATGAAAAATCTATACGCTATAAGGCGTGTTAATCCAGTCTTTAAGCACTGCGACATCACGTTCGGGCAGATAGGAAAAATCCCCGCTAATATCTTTAAAAACCGCCACGCCGCTGTGCGGGGAAACCAATTTCCCTTTAACCATATAAAAGAACCAGGCAAACGGATAACCGGCCTGCCGGTCGAAACGGGTCAGCAGGTTATGTAACGCCGTGCCTTTTTTGCCGTTAATATCTTCCAGTTGCGGCAGGTTTTTTTGCTGGGTATTGATGATTTCAACGTTGATTATTTGTTCGCCGAAGCGGCCGGTGTGCCTGAATGGCCGGACAATCCAGTCATCGGAAAGCACGGCTTTTTGCTGGGCGCTGCTGCGGTTCCAGTCATCGATAAAACGTTGCACCGGATGCTCGCTGACATGGTATTTATTGATTTCGTCCATGAAAATCGACACGTCAGTTTTACGTCGATAAGAATAACGGGGCGTTCCAATGCTGGATGTTTCTATGCATTCAGGCTCCAGTGGATCAATAAATTCTTCTAAATCTTCCGGCGGACACTGCTCGCCGACCAGCAAACGATCCGACGTCTCATGGGTTTTATCGATGTCGATCTGGATGAATTGTTCCGCTTTGCTGCCGGTTTGAATAACAAAATGCAGGGTGTTGCCGGTTTGCCGCGTGGCGATGAACTTTTGTTCCCGAGCATGATCGATCAGGGTTTGCAGGTTTTTTCCGCATTCGATATAGGTTCGTTCGGTCCATTCAATCAGGTTATTGGCGATGCGGTTGCCGTCCCTATCGACAATGCCGCCCAGGCGGTACCATTCATCCCCTGTTATGGCTAACCGAATCGGATAGCCGGGGTTCAGCGCTTGAAGCTTCGATAGTAACGATTCATCATTCTGATCCGGCAGGGTGTGCTTACAGATTTTTGCAAGCTGTTGCCCGTCGAGTTGAAAGAGTTGATCAGCCATTGTAGGTTCCCGGTTTATCGTTCCCATGAGCCCCATGGGAATAGTTTGTTAAACGTTCCTGTGCCACCGCCCTGACATCCGGCTCGGGATCGTCAAGCAGACAGGCTAATGCCTCAGGATTAACGCGCTGGGCAGCGGTATAGCGCACCACCCAATCGCAATCATGCAGCATGATTGCGGCGTCATCGGGGGGCATGCGTTCAGCGATGATGCGTCTGACTTCAGGGGCATTGTCATGGGCCATTAAGCCAAGGCTGACTTCGGGCAAACGTTCGGCAACGATTTTCCGCACTTGCAGGTCTTCATCGCGAATAAACCGGAACAGGCGGCCTTCCGGCAGTCTTTTGGCGATCGTCAGCCTGACGATATAGTCTTTATCGCCGGCCATCTTTTCCAGGTCTTCGGGCGCAATGCGGTCTGCGACGGTCATGCGTACTTCCCTATCGGCATCATCGATTAACAGATGCAGCTGGGACTGCGGTATCCGATAGGCGACGGCGCGCCTGACCACTTCATCTTCATCGTCAATCAACTCGGCCAGCGCTTTTTGCGGCGCATAACGGACCGCAATCGCGCGTCTTTCCCAAAAGTTGTCGTGCAGGTATTGCTCGGCAAAGCCTGGGTTAACGCGGAAAAAGCGGTCGATCTGCCGGCCGCTGTTAACGAACACGCAGGTGTCGCCGGGCATGCAGCGTCCCATCAGCAGGGTTTTGCCGCGAAAAGGGCACAGGCTGCAATCGGCAAAAGGGACGCTGACAGAAGTTTCATGATCGGACATGTGACGTTCCGTTTAGTCCGGGATGATCTCTGCAACGACAATACCCGTTGCGACATCGTAATCATTGGTCAGGCACAGACAGTGTTCCCGGCCGTCAATTAAATAAAGATTGAAGTCTTTATGCTCAATGACCGGCGTGTTATTGGGCAGATCGTCATCCATGCAGTAGGTGAAATGGATCGGTTGATATTGTTGTCTCAATTCGGAAACAGTCGAGTCATTAAGCCCCATCGTTTCTATTTTTGCCGTGATGGCGTTGATTTGTTCGGCGGTAATCATCCTGTCGCCTCCCGCTCAAACCGGAATCGATCGGTTGCTTCAATGCCCATGACCTTAGCCAGCCACGGGGGAGGGGTTCCTGCAATAACGCGTTGCAGTTGGTCGACAATTTCAGTGATAGGATCAATAGCGGAGAGCTTAATCGGGTGGATGCCCAGCTTGACGATTTTTGCCGCCGCAGGGCCGCCGACAGAAGCGATGTACAGTACTTGGCAATCCTGGATCAGTTCCGCCCTAAACACGTTTTTATCTTCCACGTCCAGTTCATCGGGGATGACGGTAGTGCGGATGTCGATTAACCGGGCTTCATCGGCTGAAACCTGATAAATCAAAAATTGACTGCACGAACCGAAATGACCGTCAACGTTGATGCTGTCATTACTGGCACAGGCAATGCGGACCGAACCGGGCATATCGCCATTGGCGTAGGCTTGTTGTTCGGGGGCATTAAGACCGGATTTAAGAATGCTTAAAGCATGCGTCAGCAAAGGTCCGTCAACATCGGAAAACTCGCCCGCTTTTGCGGTTTTAAGCGTTTCCAAGTTAATGCCGGCGATTTTTTGTTCGGTGATCGGAAGGCCGATGCAATCGGTCAACACCGAAAGCAGGCGTTTGGCATCGGTATCGGGCAAAGCGCGAGCGGCCAGCCCGATACGTAAAGCCAGTTCTCGCGAGAGTGCAGCCTGGCTGTCCATCTGCTTATGCCTCTAAAGGCAAAATGCAGTTATCGATAGGACATACTTTGACGCATTGAGGAATGTCAAAATCCCCTTCGCATTCGGTGCAGGTTTTTTTGTCGATTTCAAAGACAATTTTGCCCTCGGTGATGGAGTTGGTTGGGCAGACCGGTTCGCAGTCGCCACATGAAATACAATCCGCTGCAACAATATATAAGGCCATGATTATTCTCCTGAATCTAAACGTTTTGCGCGCAAGGTAACGGGGAAATCCGGTTGTGCATCCAACGGTTCGAAATAATATTTTGAACCGTCGCTAAGCAGGACTTCGCCGCCCCATTTATCGGGGCTGTCGAATTCAACGGATTCCGCCACTTCTTCCAAATCTTTCTTGGGTACGTAGAAGACTAATTTGCCCTCTGCATTTTTCTTCAACATGACACTAGGCATAAATCCCCCTAACCCCCCTTTTACAAAGGGGGGAATAAAAACAGATCCTCTTTCTAATTGAAGGAGGAATTAAAATTTTCCCCCTTTTTACAAAGGAGAAAAAACACCCCCCTTTGTAAAAGGGGGGCAGGGGGGATTATCGAATCAAATCGTAGTTATAGTCAGTTGTACCCATACCTCTGGTTTCTTTATCCAACTGTTCCAGTACGGCATTAACCAGGGTTGTCAGCATATAAATAGCGCCTTCATAACCCAGAGTCGTCATTCTGTGCAGGTGGTGCCGGTCGAAGATTGGGAAACCGATGCGGATCAACGGCACTTCAAACTCTTCACCCTTATAAAGCGTATCGCGTTGGATGAATTTGCCGTAAGAGTTGCCGATCATGAAGTCCGGTTTGTTGGTGAAGACCAATGAACGGAAATGCCATAAATCTTTACCGATATGGACGACAGTTTTTTGTCCGTAAGGCGAAGCTTTGAGCATTTTATCCATCGCTTTCGCCCAACGTTTGTTGGCATGGTTGCACAATACGTCAGCCGGTTCGGCGCCCACTTCCAGCAGGAATTTGGTCATGCCCATCACGAAATCCGCATCGCCGTACAAGGAGAACTTTTTGCCGTGCAGCCAAGCGTGCGAGTCGGTCATCATGTCGACCAAGCGGCCGCGCTCAAGTTCCAAAGAAGCAGGAATAGGCTTGCCGGTCAGTTCGGAGATTTTCATCAGGAACTCATCGGTCCATTCCAGGCCCATCGGAATATTGATGGCTGTAGCGGGCTGATGCATGATGGTTTGCACATATTTCTTGGTTTTTTCCAACTGCCAAGGTTGCAGCAACAACGTGTCGATCGCATTAGGCGCGTCTTTTACTTCATCTTGGGTGGTGCCGCCGGAGTACAAACGGAAAGTACCGTCGGCAGGCGTATCCAATACTTCGGAAGGATCGCTCAGTAACGAATAATCAACGCCCATTTCCTTCATCATGCGGTGCATGACGCGGAAGTTGCCAAGATACGTTTCAAAGCCCGGAACCAGGTTGATCTTGCCGTTTGAACCGACTTTTTTGTCGTCCATATGGTTCAGTGTGAAATACTTCAACATGCCTTCGAACATATTGTCCCAGCCGGTGGTATGGCTACCGACAAAGCTTGGGGTATGGGCATAAGGTGTTGGGAAATCTTGTTCGATATGTCCGGCTTTTTTAGCGTTATTGATGAACGCATTTAAGTCGTCGCCGATAACTTCGGCCATACAGGTTGTCGATACCGCAATGATCTCAGGCTTATACAAGGCTTTGGCGTTTTCCAAACCGGCCATCATGTTTTTCTGTCCGCCGAATACCGCCGCATCTTCGGTCATCGAGTCGGAAACGCAGGCAACAGGCTCTTTAAAATGACGGTTGAAATAAGAACGGAAATAGGCGACGCAGCCTTGCGAACCATGAACGTAAGGCATGGTTTTTTCAAAACCCAGCGCGCAAAGCACAGCACCTAAGGGTTGGCAAGCTTTAGCCGGGTTGACGGTTAACGCTTCACGGTTGAAATTGACTTCTTGGTATTCCTTGGTTGTTGTCCACTGAAACACTTCATCAATTTTCTCCTGGGGGTGACGCTCTTCGTAAGCTTCACGTTTATTTGCCAGGCTCTCCTTGTATTCGTCGTTACGGAATAAGGGATAACTCGGTTGTATGTTTTCGACTTCTTGACTCATGATAATCTCCTACGCGCCACTAATCTGTGGACGACGGTTGAAGGAGTAAGAGCGGCAGAGGGGGGAGCCGCTCCTACACAAAATTAAGCGCTCGCTGCGACTGCTACGTCTGAACTCTCCGCTGTTTTCCAAGGTGCTTTCACCTGTTTCCAGCAAGGGTTGTTCAATGTCATGTCCATATCTCTGGCGAAGATGGCAAAGCCGTCATAGCCGTGATAAGGGCCGGAATAATCCCAGGAGTGCATTTGACGGAACGGAATGCCCATCTTTTGGAAAATGTACTTTTCCTTGATGCCGGAACCGATCAAGTCAGGCTGGACTTTCTTGACGAACTCTTCAAACTCATAGCCGGTTACGTCGTCATAAATCAACGTCGCATTGCCCATTTCTTTGATAGTACGATCATAGTCATCGTTGTGGCCGAATTCATAACCGGTACCCACAACTTCCATGCCCAAGTCTTCATACGCACCGATAACATGACGCGGACGCAAACCGCCGACATACAACATCACGCGTTTGCCTTGCAGGCGCGGTTTGTATTTGGCGATAACCGCATCGTACTCAGCCTGATACTTGGCGATAACTTTTTCAGCGCCTGCCTGAATCGTTTCATCGAATAACGCGGCAATCTTGCGTAACGATTCGGCGATTTTGGTGGGGCCGAAGAAGTTGTACTCAATCCAGGGGATTTTGTATTTTTCTTCCATGTGCCGGGCAATGTAGTTCATTGAACGGTAGCAATGGATCAAATTCAATTTCACCTTAGGGGTTTTTTCCATTTCCGCAATCGTGCCGTCACCGGACCATTGGGCAACTACGCGTAAACCCATTTCTTCCAGCAAAGTACGCGAAGCCCAAGCATCGCCGCCGATGTTGTAGTCGCCGATAACTGCGACATCATAAGGCGTAGTAGCAAAGCTTTCATCGCCGTCACGGTTTTCCAGAACCCAGTCGCGAATCGCATCGTTAGCAATGTGATGGCCCAGCGATTGGGAAACGCCGCGGAAACCTTCGCAACGAACCGGCACCACTGGTTTGCCGATTTCCTTGTTGGCTTTTTTGGCGACCGCTTCAATATCGTCGCCGATCAAACCGATCGGGCATTCCGATTGAATACTGATGCCTTTGTTCAACGGGAACAATTCTTCGATTTCGGTCATGATTTTGGCCAGCTTTTTATCGCCGCCGAAAACAATGTCTTTTTCCTGAAAATCGGAAGTAAAGTTCATCGTGCCGAAAGTATTGACGCCGGTGGTGCCGACATAATAGTTACGGCGGCCGGCGCGCGAATACTGTCCGCAACCGACCGGGCCGTGCGAGATATGGATCATATCTTTAATCGGGCCCCAAACCACACCCTTGGAACCGGCGTAAGCGCAACCGCGAATGGTCATAACGCCGGGTTGGGATTTACGGTTTGAAGTAATACATTTGTTCGATTTTTCCAGGGATTGATCGTTAACCGCCAAATGCTTGGCGCGATCTTTCCTTGCTTGTTCGGGATAGACTTCCAGCACTTCTTGAATAAGCGCTTCGGTCTCTTCTTTTGTTAGAGCTGCCATGAGTATCTCCTACTTATGCCGTGGGTAATCCCCCAACAGACAGGTTTTAGGATGGGAATCCGTAGAGACGCGATAAACCGCGTCTCTACGGTTATCAATTATTAAGCGGTTGCTTCAGCGGCCGCAGTCACACCGATAATAGATTCGTCTTCTTGATCGATAATACCGAATTCCATCATCAATTCTTCCAACTCATCCATCGTGATTGGCGTAGGGATAATGAAGTTCTTGTTATCGCGAATCTTCAACGCCAGCTGACGGTATTCATCGGCTTGTTTTGCAGTCGGTTCATACTCGATAACAGTCATACGGCGAATTTCAGCGCGTTGTACAACGTTGTCACGCGGTACGAAGTGAATCATCGTTGTGCCGATTTTTGCCGCCAAAGCAGAGATCAATTCGTCTTCACGCGCAGTTTCACGTGAGTTGCAAATCAAACCGGCCAAACGCACACTGCCTGAGTTAGCGTATTTCACGATACCTTTAGCAATGTTATTGGCGGCATACATCGCCATCATTTCGCCCGAGCAGACGATGTAAATTTCTTGCGCCTTGTTTTCACGGATTGGCATGGCAAAACCACCACACACAACATCCCCAAGTACATCATAAAAAACGAAGTCAAGTTCATCGTCATAAGCACCTTCTTCTTCAAGGAAGTTAATCGCTGTAATTACACCGCGACCCGCACAACCAACGCCGGGCTCTGGACCGCCTGATTCAACGCATTTGATGCCGCCGTATCCGACTTTCAATACATCTTCGAGTTCCAAATCTTCAACACTGCCTGCTTCGGCAGCCAAACTCATAATGGTGGTTTGAGCTTTTGCATGAAGGATTAAACGGGTAGAGTCGGCTTTTGGATCGCAGCCGACGATCATTACCTTGTTGCCTAATTCTGCCAACGCAGAAACCAGGTTTTGAGTTGTAGTGGACTTACCGATCCCACCTTTACCGTATATTGCACATTGACGTAATGCCATGATCTTCTCCTCTTATTAGGACGTTGTTGTTAATGACATTAGGGTTAAAGCAAGGGGTGTGCCAATTGCAATAATGGTATTTATCTCGTTGAATTATATTGATAATATTTATTTTTGCTGTGGCCGTGTAACGTTGTGTTTCAAACATTTTGTTATGTTCTGTAGGCTTAGTAACAGTACGGTTATTTATCGTTCCCACGCCGGAGCACTCATCTTTATATACAAATGTCTGCGCTATACCGTCATTCCGGCAGGGATTGCCTGACCCGTTAGAGCGCAGGGCACAGGGATGTGAACGCCTGATTTTATTGGGCAATCATCGTAGTGATAATTGCTGTCTGTTTCGGTATCGCCCGCCATCCATGCCATCCGCCTACTCGCTTTTGCGGCTGATCGATTACATCGAAAACAGCTATGAGGAAAAAATCACAATCAATCGTCCACTAGGGGCAGGGGCTGTTTTACCCTGAACCGGCTTATTCCGGCCCGCAGGCCAGCAATTCAACAGACGATCTCCTTTTAAGATAGGTGGTGGAACAGATATGCTAAATAAACAGCACAGCCTTGACGGCGCCGATGACGACGCGCTGATCGATAACGCGGCGTCCCTGGTCGAATTATTGCGGTTACGGGCGCAGCGGCAAGCGCAACGCGCGGCTTATACCTTCCTGGAAAACGGCGAACAGCCGCCAGCGTCGCTGACTTACGGCGAGCTGGATTTGCAAGCCAGACAGCTGGCCGTGCAGTTGCAGGCGTCGGGGTTGCAGGGGGAGCGCGCTGTCTTGCTCTACCCGCCGGGATTGGACTATATCGTGGCGTTTTTCGCCTGCCTTTACGCCGGTACGGTTGCGGTGCCGGCGTATCCGCCGAGCAATGGACGGCACATGCCGCGGTTGCAGTCGGTAATCGATGACAGCCGGGCGGCTGCGATACTCAGCACCCAGGGCGTCGCCAATGCGGTGCGCCAATTTGCGGTCGGCAGTGCCGGTTTGTTAGACAAGCGTTGGCTGATGACCGACACGGTTGCCGATGCCGATGCAAGCGCTTGGCGACTGCCGGCGTCCCGCGACGATGATCCGGCTTTCCTGCAATACACCTCGGGTTCCACCGGCAACGCCAAAGGCGTGATGATCAGCCATGGCAACCTGATGGCGAATCAGCGGCTGATCAAGCGGCGCTTCGGCCATAATGCGCAGACAACCGTGGTCGGCTGGTTGCCGCTTTACCATGATATGGGCCTGATCGGTAACGTCATGCAGCCTTTATATTGCGGAACCAGCGCCGTTCTGATGTCGCCGATGGCATTCCTGGAAAAACCGGTCCGCTGGCTGCAAGCGATCAGTGATTATCGCGCCCATAC
Organism: Methylobacter sp.; assembly: GCA_049299935.1. Classification (GTDB taxonomy): domain Bacteria; phylum Pseudomonadota; class Gammaproteobacteria; order Methylococcales; family Methylomonadaceae; genus Methylobacter_A. The sequence goes on from JBAQYH010000101.1 coordinate 9,126, forward strand.
CAGCGGCGGACCGAATTTTGCCTACGAGCTGTGCGCCCGGAAAATCCCGGCCGAAGAAAAAGCAGGGCTCGATCTTAGCAATTGGCGGTTGGCTTTCAATGGCGCCGAAGCGATTAACCCCGCTACCCTGGATCGTTTTGCCGACGCGTTTGCCGGGTGCGGCTTTAGCCGTAAAGCTTTTTATCCCTGTTACGGCTTGGCGGAAGCAACCTTGCTGGCTACCGGGGGCGATAAACAAGCCGAGCCTACGGTGGCGGCTTTTTACAAGGCCAGCCTGGAACAAGGCATAGTGCGTCCGGCCATGGACGGCGATGATGCGAGCCGAAGCTTGGTCGGCTGCGGCGGCATCGATGTTGACGCCGCCCAGCGGATTCGCATTGTCGATCCCGAAACCGGCGAGCTGTGCAGGGGCGATCAAATCGGCGAAATCCAAATCGGCGGCCCCAGTGTCAGCCTAGGCTATTGGCAGAATCCGGCAGCCACCGCTCACGCTTTTATCGGCGATAGCAACGGACAAAACCGCTGGCTGCGCACCGGCGATTTGGGCTTTATCGAGGGCGGCGAATTGTTTGTTTCAGGACGGTTGAAGGACCTGATCATCATTCGCGGACGCAACTATTATCCTCACGACCTGGAAACTGCGGTCGAGGCGGCGACCGATGCGTTAACCCCCGGCTGTGCCGCCGCCTTTGCGGTGAGCGGCGGTGACGGCGAAAAACTGGTCGTGTTGGCCGAACTGAAACGCAACCGGTTAAGACAGCCGGATTACCAAGCCGAGTTTGCCGCGATACGCACCCGGCTGGCCGAGGAATGCGGCATACAGGCCGATACCGTGATGCTGCTGAAACCGGGAGCTGTCTTAAAAACCAGCAGCGGCAAAATCAGGCGTTCGGCTTGTCGCCAAGCTTTCGAACAGCAGCAACTTAAGGTTGTTGCGGTCGATGTGCTGGACGGCGAAAGCAGCGTAGCTACCGCTGGTTCCCAATCTGCAGATTGGGAACCAGCGGTAGCTACGCTGCTTTCGCCGTCCAGCACATCG
>JBAQYH010000102.1:0-2860 GCA_049299935.1 Methylobacter sp.
TTGGCAGCGCATCCTAACGACCCGCATATGATTTCCCCGGACACGCTGGAAATCCCCGATGGCGAGGGCTTTGGACTGGTAACCGCGGCGCGCGGCGCACTGGGCCACTGGCTGCAAGTCACCGACGGCGCGATTAGCCGCTATCAAGTCATTACGCCAACCGCCTGGAACGCATCGCCCAAAGACACCGAAGGCCGGCACGGGCATTGGGAGAGCAGTTTGATCGGATTGACGGTTGACGATCCCGACGATCCGGTGGAAATCGGCCATATTATCCGCTCCCATGATCCTTGTCTGGTCTGTACCGTGCATCTGCTCGATACGGGCAAGCGCATGACCGTATGGCCCTAAGCGATGGGAGCGCGGCACATCATTTGCTTCGGCAACGAACTGCATGGGGACGACGGCTTCGGTAGCCGCATCCATGCACAGCTCTGCCAATTGACGTGGCCGGAAAATGTCGAGCTATTCAATGCAGGTATCGCCGGACTCAATGCACTCCGGTTTCTTGAGCATTGCAGCCAGGCGATTTTGGTCGATGCCCTGGCCAATTTCGGGAGTGTCGGCGAGGTTTGCGTGCTGAGGCCGGAAGATTTGGCCGGCAGACCCGAGCAACTCACCGGGCATGGCCTGGGAATTCCGTATTTACTGGAAGCTCTTAAAGTCGTCAGGAATCCGCTGCCGGCTATCCTGATCGTGGGCGTCGAAATCGCTGCCGTCAGCCCCTTTTCTCCCGGCCTGTCCGATAAGACCGAACGGGCCGTATCCCAAGCCGTCCAATTGATACGAGGTCTTTTGTCGGAATGAGCCGTCAAAGTCCAAGTTTTCGCGATGTCATCGTCGAAGCGGTAACATTCCTCGACTCGGCTAATCCGCCGCGCTGGAAAGGCCGCCTGCAATTACCGGGCGGGCGTCGTCCTCTCGATATCCTGATTTTCAATATTCAGGGCGAATTTAAGGCCGTTCCCGCTCTTTGCCCTCATGAAGGTTACGACCTGACGCATTGTCCGCTGTCTAATGGAAACAGCCTTATTTGTCCTGCGCACGGCCGATGCGTCGATTTGAAAATTGCCGAGTTCCGTGTCCAAGAATACGAAGGCCAATTTTTGGTGTCCCTAAACGAAACCGGCCTTTTGGGAACAGCTGAAAATAGCTCCGGCAGCGGGGATTCCGAAACGGAGCTTCGATTGCGGGAAGAAATCGATAAGCTACGGTTGGCCAATCTGAAACAGGAACGGCAAATCCTGGTCATCACCCAAAGCATGGATGCCATGCTTAGAGAATCGGAACAGCAAAAGGCAAGGCTCCAGGATAAAGCGAATAAGCAGCATGCCCTGAGCCGCTTTGTCGATCGCGTCATGGATACGATGGACGACCTGTTGTTCGTTATCGATACCGAAGGCCGTATCCGGCGGCTGAATACCGGTGTGGAGCGGGAGCTCGGATTCACCGAGGCTGAATTACTGGGAAGCGGTATCGACGACTTGCTGCCCTTTGCCGAACAACAGCGCCTCGCCGGGCATTTGCCGGCTTTGCCCTGGCCTATCCGTTCCGTGCTGCTGGAAAATGCCCGGCTTAACGGCTGCTATACCGGCGAACATGAGCTTTTAGGCAAAAATCAGGGCGGTTCCAAAGCCATCTATTGGCTGAAGAGCAGTTTGCTGCATTCGGAACAGGGAAAACTGGAAGGCGCCGTCGTAACCGCCTTGAACATCACCGAGTTGAAAGATCGGGAAACCCGGCTGCGGTTGAGCGCCAAAGTCTTCGAGAACAGCAGCGAGGCGATTTTTATTACCGATCCGCAAGGCACTATCATGGAGGTCAATGCCGCATTTAGCGCAATCACCGGCTATCAGCGCTCCGAAGTGCTGGGCAAAAATCCCCGTATGTTGAAATCGAAACTGCATGACCGGCCGTTTTACAAGCGGATGTGGAAATCGTTATTGAATGAGGGCGGATGGAAAGGGGAAATCTGGGACCGCCGGAAAAACGGCGAATTCTGTCCGATGCTGCTCAGCATTAACGCGGTCACTGACAATCTGGGCCAGTTAACGCATTATGTGGCGATTTCCACGGACATCAGCCATCAAAAACAAACGGAACAGGAACTCAAACAGCTGGCGTACTACGATGTGCTGACCAGCCTTCCCAACCGGTTTCTGTTCAAGGACCGGTTCGAACACGAAATCCGTTCGGCGCAACGCAACAACACCCGTCTTGCGGTATTTTTTCTTGACCTGGATCATTTCAAAAACGTCAACGACACGCTCGGCCACTGGGCCGGCGACTGTTTATTGCAGATCATCGCAACGCGCATTCAAAGCTGCTTACGTAAAACGGATACCATTGCCCGTATGGGCGGGGACGAGTTTACCATTATCCTGCCGGGATTGATCGGCATTGGCGATGCCTCTGAGCTTGCCCGGAAATTGGTCGAGGTCATGACGGCACCGGTGCAAATTAAAGATCACACGGTTTTCGTCGGCGTCAGCATCGGGATTGCGATCTTTCCGGATGACGGCAATGATTTCTACACCCTGACCAAGCATGCGGATACCGCTATGTATGCGTCCAAAGCAAAAGGCCGGGGCATGTTTCAGTACTTCGAAGCGGGCATGAACGAAGCGGCACACCAGAGGCTATTACTGGAAAATGCATTGCGAACAGCCGTAGAACAGGAAGAATTCCAGCTGTACTATCAGCCCAAAGCCGATAGCGCCTTAAGCCGGATAACCGGCACGGAAGCATTGATCCGCTGGAAACGTCCAGGTTTCGGCATTATTCCGCCGGATCGCTTCATCGCTATCGCCGAGGAAACGGCCTTAATCATTCCGCTAGGCAAATGGATACTGAAGACAGC
>JBAQYH010000103.1:0-1847 GCA_049299935.1 Methylobacter sp.
CAATAACGCTGCCTTTGGTGCTGCCGACATCGGTATAAACCGCATCATCCGACCACAACGGCTTAAGCTGGGCAAAAATGCTTTCGATGCTTGCAACCGGCGTCGCAATGACCACGCAGTCGGCACCCTGAACGGCTTCCGAGAGTTCCAGCGTATAGCCGTCAATAACCCCCAACTGCCTTGCCGTTTGCAGATTTTGCTCATCGAGCTTTCGGCCATAACCGACTATGTTATTGCATAAGCCTTGCTGCCGTGCCGCGCGGGCGACAGATCCGCCGATCAAGCCGACGCCGATAATGCAAAGCCGGTTAAACATTGCCTGATAGGACTTCAGCTAGCGCCTGTAAAAACAGCTGATTTTCCGCCTCTGTGCCGATGGTAATGCGCAGATGATTGGGCAATTCATAGACGCCAACCGGCCTGACGATAACCCCTTTGCGCAGCAATGCTTCATAAACCGGCATCGCAGGCTGTTTCAGGTCGACCAACACAAAATTACCTGCCGATGGAATCCATTCCAAGCCCAATTTTTTAAAGCCATCGGTTACGAACTGCATGCCTTGCGCATTAACGGCAATGGTGTTTTGCAAGTGTTCGGTATCCGTCAACGCCGCTTCGGCGGCGGCCAAGGCCAGCATATTATTATTGAAGGGTTGGCGCACCCGATTCAGGATGTCGGCCAGTTGCGGACTGGATAAGCCATAGCCGACGCGCAATCCGGCCAGGCCGTAGGCCTTGGAAAAGGTGCGGGTAATTAATAAATTTGGGTATCTTTTCAGCCAGGCGATTGAATTGTCCGCACTGCCGTCACCCACAAATTCACAATAGGCCTCGTCAAGTACGCACACGCAAGTGTCCGGCAGCGCGCCGATAAATGCTTCCAAGTCGGCGTGGCTTAGCAATGTGCCGGTGGGATTGTTGGGATTCGCTATAAAAACTAACCGCGTTTTGCCGGTAACCCGTTGCAGCATCGCATCCAGATCGTGACCGTAATTCAATGCAGGAGCCACAACCGCCGTAGCACCGACTGCTTGAGTTACGATTGGGTACACGGCAAAAGCATGCTGCGAAAAAACCACCTCAAGTTCCGGTGTTAAAAACGCCCTGGCCACCAACTCCAGAATTTCATTGGAGCCGTTGCCCAGCGTAATCTGGTTCATGTCGACTGCGTATTTATCGGCTAATGCGCGTTTTAAATTAAAGCCGTTGCCATCCGGGTACAAGGCCAAATCCTTCAAAGTCGCCTGTATTGCGGCCAACGCTTTTTTTCCAGGCCCTAAAGGATTTTCATTGGACGCAAGTTTTATGATGTTGGAAAGCCCCAGCTCGCGCTCAAGTTCTTCAATCGGTTTTCCTGGCGTATAAGGAATCAGCTTTTGCACGCCGGATACGGCAAGATTGTAAATATTATCGCTGTTATTCATTGGTTGCGGTTGAGCAGAATTATAAAAATTACTTCGTCCACGAAAGGCACGAAACGAAAATCAACATTCAGATCGAGATCCAATTATAAATTTTCGTGCTTTTTGTGTTTTTCGTGGACAAATTGCGGTTTCTAGAGACATCCCTGTTCTATTAAATTGATCAAAGAACGGCCTTAGGATAAGAACCCAAAAGCTTGAGCATGTTAACGTTGTCATTCAATATTGCTAAAGCCTGTGCGACATCGTCATCTTCGCTATGGCCTTCAATATCGATAAAAAACACATAGTCCCATAATCCCTGGCGTGACGGCCTGGATTCGATATGCACCATGCCGATGTTAAATCTCGCAAAAGGCTCCAGGATCCGGTACAGCGCGCCGGGCTGATTGCCGGTGGAAACAACCAGCGAGGTTTTATCGTTAC
>JBAQYH010000104.1:0-3062 GCA_049299935.1 Methylobacter sp.
CCGTCATTGGGCAGGAAGCTGGTCTTAAAGGCCAGTTCGGGATTGCCGATATTGAGCATGATTTTGGTTTTCGGACGTTGTAGTCCCGACAAATCGGTGCTTTTAATATCGAAGTCGAGCTGGCCTGAATAGACTTTACCGACATCGCCATCGGCGCACGATACGGTGACCGGGTTATTGTGTTTAATCAGGGCGGTGGCATTATCGCAACCGACGACGGCCGGCACGCCCAATTCACGGGAGATAATCGCCGCGTGGCAAGTGCGCCCGCCACGGTTAGTGACTATCGCCGATGCCATTTTCATGACCGGTTCCCAATCCGGCGTCGTCATATCGGCGACCAGCACATCGCCGGGCTTAAAATTGTTTAGCTGTTCGACGTTATCGATAATCCGCGCATTGCCCGCGGCAATCTTGCTGCCCACTGCGTGGCCGGTGACAATCGGCTCGGCTTTGTCTTTAAGATGATATTGTTCCAAGACCATGCCGCGCAATTGGGAAACCACGGTTTCCGGGCGCGCTTGAACGATATACAGCGTACCGTCAAGGCCGTCTTTCGCCCATTCCATATCCATCGGCTTGGCCTGACCCGCTTTGGCGCTGTAATGTTTTTCTATTTTAATCGCGTAATCGGTTAGGGTCAGGACATCGGCATCGTCAAGGCAAAAGCGATTGCGTTCTTCTGCCGAGGTCGCAATATTGCGGGTTGATTCACGGGTGCGTCCATCGCTGTATATCATTTTTATTTTCTTCGCCCCCAGGGTGCGTCTTAATACCGCCCGATGCCCTTGGTTAAAAGTAGGCTTGTGCACATAAAACTCGTCGGGATCTACCGCGCCTTGCACGACATTTTCGCCCAGCCCGTACGCGCCGGTAATAAACACCACATCGGTAAATCCCGATTCGGTATCCAGCGAAAACATCACGCCGCTGGCATCCAGATCCGAGCGTACCATTTTCATGATGCCTATCGACAAAGCCAGTTTGAAATGGTCAAAGCCCTGATCGACGCGGTAGTGTATTGCGCGGTCGGTGAACAGGCTGGCAAAACAACGTTTGCAGGAATCCAGTAAGGCCTGGTCGCCGCGTATATTCAAATAAGTGTCCTGTTGCCCGGCAAAACTCGCGGTCGGCAAATCTTCGGCAGTGGCGGAACTGCGGACGGCGACGCTAAGATCGTCGCCATACTGTTTCTTCAATTGCGCGAAGGCCTCGATAATTTGCTGTTCAAGATCTTCAGGAAAAGGCGCGGCATAGATTATTTCCCGCGCTTTACGTGCGCGCTTGGCAAGATCGGCGACATCGTCCGGGTTTAAATCATCCAAGGCCTGATGGAGCGCCTCCCAGCCCTGCGCTTGATCCAGTACATAGCGGTACGCTTCAGCGGTCACGGCAAAACCGTTAGGAATCTGGATACCTTGCGGCGTAAGCTCCCTGTACATTTCACCTAGAGAGGCGTTCTTACCGCCCACAAGAGGCACATCATCAATCGTTAATTCATTAAACCAACGAATATAATTTGCTTGCTCTGACATCATAGCTCCTTAAACGAATGACTCATTATTTCCGCACCCAGGCCATTAACCATATTTATTGATTTTAACTCAATAACTTATAAAAATAACCATACTCATTTTATGTGACAAAATGCCGCATTATCATTTTGCTTTGGCGTTGGTAGCATATCAATATGCGCTCTTACTTACCTTCATTTGGTAAGGGGGAGCTTAAATCTATTAGGCTCCCTTTTTTTAAATTTTTCTGTTGAAATCAACATTCAAATTTAACAATCAAGCACCTGCAATCTTTTCCACAATTCCTGTGGATAACTCTGTGTACAAGATATAAATAACTCGATTCAGGCACGATAAAACCTGCCCCTTCGTTAAATTGTAGCATTATTATACAAAAATATATTATTTTTAATAATCAATAGGTTATAAGAACAATACTCTAATGATGGCGCCCTGCCTAAGGCTTGCTTTGTCATTTATCGCAACAAAATCAATCTGTGCATAAACAACGCCGGATAAGTCTATGAACCGCTTCAACTTTAACCTTTGCAAGCTTTTTTATCGTTTTTTACTTACACCGTTATCCATAAACAATCTGTTGCAATAAAAACAATTTCCAAGGTATTCGCTATAACTCCTGGCAAAAAACATTACTATATTACCTAGTAACCATGTTACGTTTATTAGGTCATCCAAAGATGTCGCTTGTAAAAGCTTGTCAACACGCTGTCTTTACTGGGCACGTAATTTAAAAGCCGTTTGAAATCAACGCCTGGATGCGCTTCGCACGTCTGAAGAGATGCTGAGAATGATTGAACAACCCAGTTTACGACTGAAACTTTTCTGACATAAGGTCCGTTAAAACGGCAAGAAACCGTAGCGTTGTTTATTGATTTTTCCTAGAGCGCATCGACCTTAACTCGCTTAAAGCAAAGTTGAACAATAGACAACAGAGCCTGTAGCGGCAGGTGCCGGCACAGGCAGACAAAGCCTGCACTCCAGTTAAATTGCCTATCCGCAATCTAACCTTAAACTAAAGAGGAAAAACCTGATGAAAAAACATATTCCGCTACCCGTTCTGGCTGGAATCGCCATATCCGCCCTGTCGTTTTCCTGCGTCGGTCTATCCGCGCCAGATAACGGCTTGAAGGTGGTTATGATCCGGCACGGAGAGAAACCCGAAACCGGCGACAACCTGTCATGCCAAGGCGAAAACCGCGCCCTGCAACTCCCTGCCGTTCTATACCAAAAATTCAACAAACCTGACTATACCTATATCCCTACGCTGGGGCTAGGTAAAGCGACGACTCATGCCAGAATGTTCCAGACGGTTAGCCCATTCGCTGTTCAATATAATCTGACAGTCGATAGCAAATACAAGAAAGACGATTATTCCAAGGTCGCCAAAAATGTGCTGGAAAAAACAGGCACGGTTCTGATGGTCTGGGAGCACAAAGCGATTCCGCATATTGCCGAGCATCTAGGCGTAAACAAACCGCCTTCTTGGGAAGGTCAGGATTTCGACAGTATTTGGGTTATCACTTACCC
>JBAQYH010000105.1:0-2177 GCA_049299935.1 Methylobacter sp.
CAATAATGGCGTAGCCTTTTGGAGCAACAATGCGGATACCATCCAAAAAGCCAGCATGACTTACGGCGTCGACCCCGAATATATCGTTGCGATCATCGGCGTGGAAACCTTTTTCGGCCGCAATGTCGGCAAAACCCGCATTTTAGATGCGCTGACCACGCTGGCATTCGACACCCAACGGCGCGCCAAATTTTTTACCGCGGAACTGGAAAATTATTTGCTGATGACCCGCGAAGAAGGCTACGAACCGCTGCAACCGGTCGGCTCCTGGGCTGGTGCCATGGGTTTGGGCCAATTCATGCCCAGCAGTTTCCGCACCTTGGCGGTCGATTTCAACAACGACGGGCATCGCAACCTCTGGGATCAGTGCGATGCGGTCGGCAGCGTAGCGCATTATTTTTCGCGTAACGGCTGGCAACGCAGCATGCCGGTAGCGGAACCGACCAGAGGCTATAGCGGCGAATCGACCATTGAATTGGGCGCAACTAACGGCAGTGAATACTGGCGCGTCCACCCCAATTTTAAGGTGATCAAGAAATACAATAACAGCGATAAATACGCGATGGCGGTGCATCAATTGGCACAGACTATCAAGCAGCGCTATATGGCGGTTGCAAGCAACAGGCAAAACAGCGCGGATACTGTTACGCTGCTGCGGAAGTAGTCTTATAAGCCGGAAACGCCACCTCGCGCTACGCCCTTCGACAAGCTCAGGACAGGCTTGGGTGGCGTTTCCGGCCTACACAGTTTTAATGCGCAACATCATGATGCCATTTAGGCATCATGATAATACAGTTCGGGTTAAGACCCTGTTTCTTGAATGTATCGATAGTCGCCTTCACTTCCTGTTTATTCAGGTCAATTACGGTAATTGAACCATCACTCATATCCGGCAGATTTAAAAAGCTGTTCTGCACGATCGCATACTGCTCATCGGGGGTAAGCACCACATGGTGAGCGCCGCCCGCAGTCGGTATGGCTTTTATCAAGGCCGGTTTCTGCGCGGATTGGCTAATATCGAAGATGTTGAGGTAGCCGGGATTGGCCGTTGTAATGTACATGCGGTCGTTTTCGTCATTGAAGTAAATTTCCAACGGCACGCCCTGTTTAACAGAATTAAAATCGAACACCTGCTGGAAATCGAAGTTCTTGTTGTCCGCATTCCATGTGCCCGTCCACAACTCGCCGCCGAACATGGTGTTGATATAAGCCGCCGGCGGATTCGATCCGGGCAGGAAAACCGCCTCAACGGGCGACACGCCAGAAGGAGAAGGTTTATCGGACAGTTTATGGCTGGATAATACTTTGCCGCTGGAAGCTTCGATAACGGTCACGGTTTCGCCGGCATCACCCAAATCCGACGGGCGCACTGTGCTGGTGACGATGATGCGGTCGATGTCCTCATTGAGGCTGATGCCGTGCGGATAACGGATGAAAGCGTTTTCCGCATCGGCGGCAATCACTTTGATCTGTTTGTCGGTTTTTGCATCGCCGACTATCACGTTGCTTGAGCCCATGCAGGTCATGTACCAGGTAAGGTTGTCTTTGGAAAAGACCACGTCTTCAGCGACCTTGCAGTCCGGCATATCGACTTTTTTGGGGCGGTAAGGAACATGGGTCATGTCCATCACATGCAGCGCGCCGTTGCCTAGAGAGGTGATGTAGGCCTTGCTGAGGTCCTTGTTGTAGAAGATATGATGGGCGACCAAATCGTCCGGCAGCGGGATGTCATTGAGGATTTTGGCAAAGCTTTTCGATGCTGGATCGACATCGATAATCGCGATGCCTTCGCGTCTTGGGGTTTGACCCGGCTTGCTTTCATAATTCACCATCGCCAATATTTCCGAGTACCCCAGCACAGGGCTAAGCAGCGCTGTGCAAACCAACACGGAGCGAACGGCTTTTATTACATTTCTTGTTTTCATCGTAGTGTCTCTGATTATTGGTGAGTTAACGGGCCGGGAACCTGTAGCGGCGACCGGCCGGTCTTCCTTTGCATCTCTAGGTTCTACGGTAGGAATTGGATCATTCTGCGGTAGTGGGATCGATCATGGTCCTGATCAAAGAAATGCGGTTGGCCGGGAATCCGCCTTTTTCGGCATGCGCTCTAACCGTTTCTTCATCCGGTGCGATGTAGACGCAATAGACTTTATCGTCGGTCACGTAGCTTTCCACCC
>JBAQYH010000106.1:0-3332 GCA_049299935.1 Methylobacter sp.
CGGATGTCAAGCAGGATAATAAGGCCTGGCAGATTCTGGCGTCTTATGTGGTCACCGGCGAGGACAATACGTTTGCCGGCGTTAAGCCCATCCAGAATTTTGATCCGCTGAAAGGCAAGTGGGGCGCCTTGCAGCTCGCAGCACGCTATAGTGAATTGGATGTGGATAACGATACTTTCCAGATTGTCGATCCTAACCAGTCGGCTTCGAGAGCCAAAGCATGGACGCTGGGCGCCAACTGGTACCTTAACAGCAATGCAATCATTCGGGCAGATTACGAAAACGTGTCTTTTGACGGCGGTGCGGCCAGAGGCACAGACCGAGCTAACGAACAAGTTTTTGCAACACGATTCCAATTATCGTTTTAAACAACCTGACAAAAGGCGTTTACTCATGAAAAACAAATTTACCAATATTATCTTTGCGGCCTTTTTAGCCGTATTGGCGGCCAGTGAGGTGCGTGCGGCGGATATTAATCTGCTGAACGTCTCTTATGACCCGACCCGCGAGCTGTATAAGGAATACAACACCGCTTTCGCCAAATACTGGAAAGACAAAACCGGCGATACCGTGACCGTCAATCAATCTCACGGCGGATCCGGAAAGCAGGCGCGTTCCGTATTGGAAGGCCTGGAAGCCGATGTGGTTACCCTGGCGCTGGGTTACGATGTGGACGTGCTATACCAGAAGCGCAAACTGATCCCGGAAAATTGGCAAACCCTGTTGCCCGGCAATAGCTCGCCTTATACATCCACTATCGTATTTCTGGTACGTAAAGGGAATCCGCTGGGCATCAAGGATTGGAACGACATCGTCAAACCCGGCGTCAGCATCGTGACGCCGAATCCGAAAACGTCCGGCGGCGCACGTTGGAACTATTTGGCGGCATGGGCGTATGCGCTTAAAACTAACAACAACGACGAAGCCGCAGCCAAGGCGTTCATCGGCAAGTTATATAAAAACGCTGCCGTGCTGGATACCGGGGCTCGCGGATCCACCACCACTTTTGTCGAACGGGAAATCGGCGATGTATTGCTGGCCTGGGAAAACGAAGCCTATTTAGCCTTGCGTGAATTCGGCACGGACAAGTTTGAAATTGTCACGCCTTCATTGAGTATTTTGGCTGAGCCGCCAGTCGCTGTAGTTGAGGATGTGGCGCGTAAACACGGAACTGTAGACGTAGCGACGGAGTACCTGAAGTATTTGTACAGCAAGGAAGGGCAGGACATTATCGGCAAAAACTTCTACCGTCCTACCGATCCTGAAATAGCCGCCAAGTACGCCAAGCAATTCCAGCCATTGGAGTTGGTCAAAATCGATAAATTCGGCGGCTGGGATGCTGCGCAGAAAAAACATTTTGCTGACGACGGCGTGTTTGACCAAGTATACGGACCGGGAAAATAGCTGGCCGTTTGTTTGAAGTGTTAGGTCATGTCCCACTTGCCCAAGCCGGGCAAGTGGGATTGAACCCATTTGAAAGACATCCATTGCTTGACTGAAGATATTTTCGCTACGCCTTTATCGTTTGAATAACCTGAATCAGGATCTTTTATCCATGAACACATATTTTAACCGGATTATCGTTGTGACGGCGTTGTCGGTACTGGCCGTAAGTCATGCCTTGGCAGCCGACATCAACCTGCTCAACGTCTCTTATGACCCGACACGCGAGTTATACAAGGAATACAACACCGCTTTCGCCAAATACTGGAAGGACAAAACCGGCGATACCGTGACTATCAATCAATCCCACGGCGGTTCCGGAAAACAGGCGCGTTCCGTATTGGAAGGTTTGGAGGCCGATGTGGTTACGTTGGCGCTGTCCAACGACATTGACCAGCTTTACCAAAAACGGAAACTCGTTCAGGAAGAGTGGCAAAAATTGCTGCCCAACAACAGCTCGCCCTATACATCCACGATTGTATTGCTGGTGCGTAAAGGCAATCCGCTGGGCATCAAGGATTGGAACGACATCGTCAAGCCCGGCGTCAGCGTAGTAACGCCGAACCCTAAAACCGGCGGCGGCGCGCGTTGGAATTATCTGGCGGCATGGTCTTATGCGCTTAAAGCCAACAACAATGATGAGGCCGCCGCCACTGCATTCGTCGGCAAGTTATATAAAAACGTCGCCGTATTGGATTCCGGCGCACGCGGTTCGACAACCAGCTTTGTCGAACGGGAAATCGGCGATGTGCTGATCACCTGGGAAAACGAAGCTTACCTGGTGCTGCGTGAATTCGGCGCGGACAAGTTTGAGATTGTCACGCCTTCATTAAGTATTCTGACCGAGCCGGCAGTGGCCGTCGTCGAAGATGTGGCGCGCAAGCACGGCACGACCGAAGTTGCGACAGAGTACCTGAGCTATTTGTACGGCAAGGAAGGCCAGGACATCATCGGCAAACACTTTTACCGCCCGACCGATCCTGAAATTGCCGCCAAGTACGCCAAGCAATTTCAGCCGGTGGAATTGGTGACCATCGCTCAGCTCGGCGGCTGGGATGCCGTGCAGAAAAAACATTTTGTCGATAACGGCGTGTTTGACCAGATCTACGGGTCGGGGAAGTAAGCTTGTAGCTAGCGCTGTATCGTTCCCATGCTCCGGCGCTCATCGTTATACACAAATATTTTAAAGCGCGTCATCCCGGCAGGGATTGCCGGGATCCAGGACACAGGGATGTGAATGCTTGATTTAACTCAGCAATTCCTGTTGCACGACTTGTTGTCTGCTTCGGCATTGCCATCCATGGCTTCTGGATCCCGGCAATCCCTGCCGGGATGACGTATTTTTAGATGTCTGAGTGTAACAACAAGCGCCGGAACGGAAACGATAAAAAGTTGATTCGCGGCGCAGCGCGTGGGAACGAGGAGGACAATTAATTCACCACGAAGACACGAAGAACACGAAGTTTTATCTTGGTTTTTCTTCGTGATCTTCGTGTCTTCGTGGTGATATGTTTTTAAGTCGATGCGTATGAGAATGGGGCAGGTTGCTTGTTTTATACAATTTGCTTAATCAATAGTGGAGTGAAGTAATGTCGCAAAGCAGTATTATGCCGGGTTTCCGCCCGACCATCGGGTTTACCCTGATCTATTTAAGCCTAGTGGTTTTAATTCCGCTAAGCACGTTGGTGTTTAAAAGTTTTGAGCTGAGTTGGGAGGATTATGTCCATATCATTACCAGCAGACGTGTGCTGGATTCGTTCCGCGTCAGTTTTTCCACCGCGTTGATCGCCGCGTTGATAGCCGGTTTCTTCGGCTTTATTGTCGCTTGGGTATTGGTGCGTTATTCATTTTTCGGCAAACGTTTTTTTCATGCCTTGATCGATTTCCCC
>JBAQYH010000107.1:0-6175 GCA_049299935.1 Methylobacter sp.
TTTAAAAAACGTTTATTTCTATAACGACCCACATGCCCCATGCCGAAGCGACTCCACCTTCAAATAATACAATAATATCCGGCGGATGTATTCCATGCACTCAATGCGGATGGCCGTGAAACTTTGCAGGGGCAAACAGCAACTTAAAGGTAGACCGGTTTTGTTCCTGTTTAAAGTCTTCAAATCTCGAGGTAAAGTCTTTGCGGGCTCGGCATCGATGTGCATCCAAATCCTGGATTAATACGCCCATGGCTAAAAAAGTGTTGGCGGGAGTGCCGAGCGCCATCATTTCTTCGCTGAACAGTTTTAAAGTGTGTTCCTGAACGGCATAGTCCTGGAAGTCGCCCAAAACATCCTGAAGTTCTTTCAGGTTTTTAATAAGGTGTTTTATTTGCTGCTCAGGATAAAGATTTTGGAAGAACTCCATCAAATAGCGCAGCTTTTTGCAGGTCTTTCTTAAATCATGCAAGGCTTCAGCGGGTGACGAGCCGGTAATGGCATCGCCATCCTGCAACACCCGGTTAAAAACTTTCCATATTCTCCGGTCTGCCAGTTCTTTAATGGTCAGCTGGGCATTTTGCTCCATCGCTTGTTTGTATGAAGGCTCTTTAAGGCATTGTTCCCATTCCGACAGGGTGGACAGGTATTTGGCGGATTGCAGTTTTTTCGCCAACTCCTGCTGTGCTTTTTGCTGCTTGACGAGCAAAAAATCGTACAAAGGGTTGAGGTCTTCCCTGATCGAATCCGGCAGGCTGCTTTTGTAGCGTTCAAAATTCAACAGATAAACATCCAGGTCCCGTGTCGGTCCGGTGACCTGCCCCAACCAGCAGAAGAAATCGGCATAGTATGCATTGATGTTAGCGGGCAGTATGCCTTTGATCTGGCTGAGGCCCGCACGGGTTCTCCTGACCGCAACCCTGAAGTCGTGCAAAAACTCGCTGTCGGTATCGGCAATAGTGCCCTGCTCGTTGACTTTAATGGCTTTTAGCAAGTGACTGTAAATGTATTTCCCGGCAATATCGGCACGCATATCGGGGTCCAGGTTGATATTCAGTTTCGATGAATAATCTCTAGGCTTGCGCCCCTGAATTTGCGCAGCTTTTAGCAGGACGGGGCTATCGGTAGCCGTTAAGCCCAGTGTAGCGGTCAATAGCCCGGCAATGTGTTCGGCGGCCTTGTCGTAACCTTTTACCGGTTGCAGCAGAACCCGGCTGTTGATTTGACTGTATGCGTCGATTGCCAGCCGCAGTATGATTTTTTGGTCTTTATTAACGATGTTCAGCTGATAAGCTTCATAATCCAGTGAGCAGATGGGCAATAATGCGCGCATTTCCAGCAGCGGCTCCAGGGTGTCGCGCATGATTCCCGGCTCGAATTCCTTGCCGAATAGAGGAACTCTCTTGAGTTCTGTAGAGGCAATCGCCAGGCCGGTGTTAATTGACCTTAATATTAAGGATGAAGCTGTTTTTGTTTGGTTAAATTCACAGCCGATGCCGTTCGAATACAAGCGCCAATCAAAGCTGTCGTAATAGGTTTTGCAGGACGGCTGCCTTGAAACCGGTTGCACGTCCGCCTCATGGCTTAATTGAGCGATAAATTGTTCAACCATTAAATTCGCGGGAAATTCAAATTGTAAGGACATATTTATCTAAGCGTGTGAGTTGGGAACTAATCTGAAAGTTAAGCGCTTAAGCTTAACAGCTCAGCATTAATATTTAATGACACAGGTAAACCGCTTGGGTGCAAGAACTATATCGCCAAAATCAGGCGCTTTAGGCGGTGCATGGGCCAGTGTTCCTGTAAACTGCTACCGTGCACGGCACGGCAAGCCGAGCATAGCAAAAAAAAATGCATTGTAATACTCTTGTCACATTGTATTTACATAATAGTTCCACTTTAAATTATTTGAGGGTTGATTATGAAACTATCTTTTAAAACTAAATCGTTAGTTACCGCGATGGGTTTTGGTATTGCTGCTTTAACCAGTAGTGTTGCAGGCGCTGTACAGGCTGTTGATGCCGGTGTTCCCGAGTATCAAAAAGCCAGCGGCATTTCCGGCAACCTGTCCAGCGTCGGTTCCGACACGCTGGCCAACCTGATGACGCTATGGGCGGAAGAATTCAACCGCGCTTACCCTAACGTAAACATCCAAATCCAGGCTGCCGGTTCTTCCACTGCGCCTCCAGCGTTGACCGAAGGCACCTCAAACCTGGGGCCTATGAGCCGCGAAATGAAGGATGACGAACTGGAAGCCTTCGAAGACAAATACGGCTACAAGCCTACCGCTATTCCAGTGGCTATCGATGCGTTGGCGGTTCTTGTCAACAAAGACAACCCGATCAAAGGCTTGACCATGGAACAGGTTGATGGAATTTTCTCTTCCACCGATAAATGCGGCGGAGCGAATATCGATACTTGGGGCGACGCAGGCGTTTCAGCTTGGGGCTCAAAAAGCATCCAGCTATACGGTCGTAACTCAGTTTCCGGTACTTACGGTTATTTTAAAGAACACGCTTTATGCAAAGGCGACTTCAAAAGCAACGTAAATGAACAACCCGGTTCCGCATCGGTTGTTCAGTCCGTCACTTCATCGGTTAACGGTATCGGTTACTCAGGCATGGGTTATTCAACATCGGGCGTTAAGATGGTTCCTTTGGCAAAGAAGGGCAGCAAAACGTTTGTTGATGCAACACCTGAAAATGCAGTTGCCGGCACTTATCCTTTGACCCGCTACTTGTATGTTTATGTCAACAAGAAACCTAACCAACCATTAGCGCCGTTAGAAAATGAATTTATCAAAATGGTGCTGTCTAAAACAGGCCAGCAAGTGGTTATAAAAGACGGCTATATTCCTCTGCCTGCAAAAGTTGTCGATAAGGTTATAGCGACCCTTAAATAAGGTTACGGATATCTAAAAGGGATTTGGTTTTGCGCAGGGATGCATAGACAGGGATGTCGGTCATATGTGTTGTTATCTTCTCCCCCTCAGAAAGAAAAGACACATCGGACAAATAAAACGGCTGAGATTTGCTTTGTGAATCTTGGCCGTTTTTTTTGGTTTTTGTTATATCATTGTTCTATTTAATTTCTAGTATCTTTAGTATGTCAGAAATAAACGCCCCCCTAAAACAACCCCCTTCCATAAGAATCAGTTCCGGTGAATATCACCAGCGCTGGCGACTGATTAAAGATGCCTTGGCACGCTATGGCGTGGTAGTGGGCGGTCTGGGTGTCATCGTCGCCATCGTGCTGATTTTCTTTTATTTGCTGTATGTGGTTTATCCGCTGTTTATATCGGCAACCGCCGAATCGGTCAGCGAATACGCAGTGCCGGAGCAGGCGCTGGGCAACACGTTGCTGCTGGAGATGGAAGAGCAAAACGAGATCGGAGCCAGGTTTACAGACAGCGGGCAAGTGGTGTTTTTTGAGGCGGCTACCGGTAAACCCATCTTGACGCAGGCCGTGGCAATCCCCGAAGGCGCTCGCATCACCAGCTTTGCCCAAGGCAGCCCCATCAATGAGGGTGCGGTCATTTACGGTTTATCCGACGGCCGGGCGGTCGTTGTTAAACATCAATATAAGGTCACTTATCCGGACAACGTGCGGGTTATTACGCCATCGCTTAAATATCCGCTGGGCGAACAACCTTTGGTACTGGATAATTCCGGCGCGGCCGTGGAAAAAATCGCGGTTAAAGCAGGCGATGATGCCACGACGATAGTTGTAAAAACGGCCGATACGCCGCAGGGTGCCGGTAAAATCCGCCTGATCAATTTCCAAAAAGAACAATCGTTATTTGCCGATGAGGCTGCCTTGACGCGTACGGATTCAATTCTGGAGGAGTCGGCAGCAGACATTGCCGATATTTTAATCGATAAGGATGAGTCCAATCTGTATCTGTTAAGCAACGACGGACAGCTCGCCTTTTTTGACATCAGCGACAAGAGCAGTCCAAGCTTAAAGCAGCAGCAGAATGTGGTCGATGCCGGACAAAAAATCACCAGCGTGGCTTTCTTGAATGGCGATCTTTCGCTAATGATAGGCGATTCCAGCGGCTTGGTGTCGCAATGGAGCAAGGTTAAAGACAAGTTGAATCGCCCCGCAATGCAAAAAATCAGGTCCTTTAAAGTGTCCGATAAAGCGGTCGTTGCGATCAATGCCGAACAGCGGCGCAAAGGCTTTATGACCACTGATGCCGACGGCGTCGTGGGCATTTATCATTCAACCGCCGAACGGGAAATGATTAAAGAACGGGTCAGCGATGCCATGCCGTCGGCAGCGGTTTTGTCGCCCAGGGCCAATGCGTTGTTGGTGCAGTCGACAGACGGCAAGATGCATTTATGGCGTGTCGATAATGAGCATCCCGAGGTTTCGATCAAATCGCTGTGGCAGCAAGTCTGGTATGAAAGCTATCCGAAGCCCGATTACATCTGGCAGTCTTCCTCGGCAAACAATGATTTTGAACCGAAGTATAGCTTAACGCCGCTGGTTTTCGGCACACTGAAGGCTGCATTCTATGCGATGCTGGTGGCCATTCCGCTGGCGCTGATGGGGGCGATTTATACCGCTTATTTCATGGCCCCGCGTATGAGAGTGTACGTGAAACCATCGATTGAAATCATGGGCGCGTTGCCTACCGTTATTCTGGGATTTCTTGCCGGTCTTTGGCTGGCTCCGTTTATGGAAGAGCATCTGGCAGGATTCTTTGCAATGCTGATGATCGTTCCTATCGGCGTGATGCTGTTTGCCTTTGCCTGGCAGTTTATACCCAAGAGCATTGCCCATAAGCTCTCGGAAGGCTGGGACGCCGCTTTATTGATCCCTGTCATTTTACTGAGCGGCTGGTTTGCCTTTAAGGTCAGCGTACCGTTGGAAACGTTTTTGTTCCACGGCACCTTGCGCGACTGGTTTAAGGCTGAACTAGGCATCGGTTACGATCAACGCAATGCGTTGGTAGTCGGCGTTGCAATGGGCTTTGCGGTTATTCCTACCATTTTCTCAATCGCCGAAGACGCTATCTTTAGCGTACCGAAACATTTGACCGTGGGTTCTCTGGCGCTGGGCGCTACACCCTGGCAAACCATGATCAGGGTTGTCTTGTTAACCGCGAGTCCCGGCATTTTTTCCGCCATTATGATCGGTTTCGGCCGGGCCGTCGGGGAGACCATGATTGTGTTAATGGCGACAGGCAACACCCCGGTCATGGATTTAAGCGTGTTTCAGGGCTTACGCACCCTGGCTGCCAATATCGCAGTGGAAATGCCGGAATCGGAAGTCGATAGTTCGCATTACCGGGTCTTGTTTTTGGCGGCCCTGGTGTTGTTTATGTTTACCTTTGTCTTTAACACGCTGGCCGAAGTCATTCGTCAGCGCTTACGGGAAAAATACAGTTCATTATGATCAGATTATGGTTTAAAAGCGGTACCCCTTGGGTATGGCTCAATGCAGCGGCGGTCAGTACCTGCCTTATTATGGTGGTCGGTGTGCTGGGCTTGATTATCGTTCGCGGTGCGGGCCACTTCTGGCCGTCCCAAGTTAAACAGTTCACGTATCAGGAGCCGGGCGGGGAAATCCAGACCATTATCGGCGAACATATCGATACCAGTATTACGCCGGCTGCGATGGCAAAATCAACCGGCCACATAATGGCCGATGATGAGGACACCCTGGTGCAATACCAGATTAAAACCGGCAACCGGGATATTACCGGCGTCGATTTTCGCTGGATATTGGAACGCAATGTCAAGCAAGAACAGTCGCCTGCCGAACTGATGGTTGTGGAACGCCGGGAATGGGGTAACTTTTATGGCCGGCTGGTTGCGGTCAAGGAAAACGGCAAGATTATCGCTGAAGGCGAGCAAGCTTGGCCTGCTGTTCAGAGCAGGTTAGATGAGGCTTTAGCTGTTTTTAAGGAAATAGCCCATCTGGAAAAAAAGGAAGTCGGTGCAATCAACTACAGCCTGGAACAATTAAGGCTTGAACAAAAAAGCCTGCAACTGAAAAATCGCTGGGATGCGGCAGCCGAGCAACGGCTGGCCGCTGAAAAGGCCGAATTGGAAATTGAATACAAAAAATACCAAACGCAGTTAGTCGACCTGTACAAGCAAATCAGGCGGGACAGCCTGGTCGCAAAGACCGAGGACGGTAAAGAGGTTGAAATTACCTTGGCTAAAGT
>JBAQYH010000108.1:0-1819 GCA_049299935.1 Methylobacter sp.
AGTAGCGTCAAAATAATACAAGGCATTTAAATAAATGAGGCGAGGGTTAACCGGTTCTCCGTCTCGTTCTGTAATATATTTTGCTTCCGCCAAAGATCCGGCCAGCATGTTGATCATATCCGCCTCAAAAGCGCATTGATACCCCATTCTCTGTGCCGAAGAAAAACCGCTCGTCGCCTCTTCGATTGAGGAAGGCAGGGTATGAATTAAGCGGCCGCCGTCTATGTTCGCGATATATTTAGTCTCGGGCTTACTTAAAAACGGGGATGATTGAAAACCGCCGTTCACCGGCGTTATAAAAATCTGAAAAAAAACCGGCGGCAGTCTTTTTCGTTTATTGCCTAGATAAATAGCCGCTGCGTGCCCAGCTTCATGAACAGCAACCTTCCTGTATACTTCTTGATGAGTCAGTTTTAACGCTTTATTAAAAATGTGCTTATGATTCATAATATTGATCCTGCAACATGAGGTATTGAATTGTTTCGAGTCGTCGGCTTTTATCAGCCATTTATTCGCGACAGCTTCAAACGAGCGGATTCAATCTTAAAAGTGTTTCATTAATGGTTTCTTAAAAGCCCTACCGGACAACGGCTTTATCATTGCCCGGCCGTCAAGGCTTCGCCGATTTATAACCCACTAATTGTTATATAGCGCATCTGATTGGATTTATATAAAAATGGCCTTTTTCAAGATCCTGTTAAGCCTCTCCCCCCGACACCCGTACGGAAAGAACCGGTCATGAACGACGAAAAACGATCGCACGAAACCTCAAGCCTTAGAACGTTTTTCGACGAGCAATTAGATCACCTGCAAAAGCTTGCCGACAACCTGGGCAGCCATATTCACGATCTGGAGCGACAGACAAAGGAAGACCGGCAGATCGTAGAAAGTTTCGTCGATGCGTCGAACAGCAAGATGCGCGCCGTACACGGCTACGCCCATAAGTTAAGGGAACATGTGCGGGCGCTGTACGACCATGTGCTCCAGATCGCCGATCAGATTCCGCCGCCCGTCGACTTGAACCTGGCTGCATTTAGAACCGATCCGCTGGTCAACGCCCTGTTCGCCAGCAACAACGACATCGACAAGCTGTTTAACACCGATCCCGACGTGGACGTCTTTTTACGCGCCCATAGTAAATATCAAGTCCCGGTATTGTATGCACTGTTAACCGCCAGCAAGAGCGAAAAGCGGCTGCTGGGCATAGGGATGCAAGGCGATATGCTCGTTCGCGAAGTGCCGCAGCAAGCGGTCAATTTCTCTTCACACAAAATCCATGCCCCTTGCGCAGGCAGTGCAGAGTTACGTACGGCGTTGAAAGAGTATCTGTTCGGCCGTGTAGTGGCGCTTATCAAGCAGGAGATGGTGTCTCGCATGGTCGATCAAACTTTGAAGCCGGGCGATGATTCTTACGAGTCGCGGATAAAGAGCCTGGCCAACCCGGATGTCTACCTGAACGCGCTGATCGAATATATCGAAGTCCCGGACAAGCTGTTGGGTATTGATAAACTCCATTTCAAGCTCAGTAAACTGGGCATCAAACTAGAAGACGGCGACAGGCAGAGCGCTAATGAGTTCGACATCCATGAGCTCTCCTGGAGCAACAATGCCCGGAATGTGGTGTTGCAAATTGCCTTCGCTCGCTAAGCTCTCATCTTTATCTGTAACTGATGTTACGCACGAGTGGCATTTCTCCCGTTTGCCGCGCCGAGCACCGGAGCTTTTATCGAGATAAGCCCGTTAGGGGCGCGGCAGGGATGCCGCGCGTCAGCAGAGGGGCAGGAGCCCCTTCTGCTGACCCTCGATAAAAGCGAGGAGC
>JBAQYH010000109.1:0-8515 GCA_049299935.1 Methylobacter sp.
ATTTTGAATATTAATCAGTGATAAATAAAAACCATGTTAAATAAAAAAACCACCCTCGGCTTCATCGGTATCGGCCTGATGGGCAAGCCGATGACCTTGCGCTTGCTGGATGCAGGCTTTAGCGTCAATGTCTGGAACCGCAGCCCTGAAAAGCTCCAGCCGGTTACCGATGCGGGCGCAACCGCCTGCGCTTCCGTGGCCGAATTAGTCCGGGCCTCCGAGGTGATTATCCTGTGCCTGGCCGATACGGCGGTCGTAGAAGCCATTGTCCGCAATGAAATTTCAGCGAATGGCATAGCGGGCAAGCTGCTGATTGATTTATCCAGCATCCACCCGGAAAACACCCGGCAACTGGCAGCGCTGCTGTATGAACAATGCGGCATGGGCTGGGTCGATGCGCCGGTTTCCGGCGGCGTTGCCGGTGCCGAACTTGGCAATCTGGCGATTATGGCGGGCGGCAGCAAGGAAAACATCGAAATTGCCCGAATCGTCCTGGCACCGCTTTACAAACAATTAACCCACATGGGCGAAGTGGGCTCAGGCCAGATCACCAAGATCTGCAACCAGATGATCGTCAGCTGCAATGTGCTGGTTATCGCCGAAATGATGGCGCTGGCCAAACGGGCCGGTGTCGATGCCAAGCAAATACCCGTAGCGCTGGCAGGCGGCTTTGCCGACTCCAAACCGTTGCAAATCTCCGGTACCGAAATGGCGGCCGAAACCTTCGAGCCGGTCAAATGGCGGGTTAAAACCCTGTTGAAGGATTTGAACATGGCGGTCGATTTATCCGTTAAACAAGGCAATGCCGTACCCATGTCCGCCCTGGCCTCGCAGCTGATGCAACTGCACGGCAGCCACGGTTACCTCGAACAAGACCCCGCCACCTTAATCAAACTCTACACAAAAACCGATGCTTAACTTTACCGCCAACCTGAGCCTGCTGTTTACCGAAGTTACGCTGATCGATCGCTTCAAGGCCGCCAAGCAAGCGGGCTTCAACGCCGTTGAAATTCAGTTCCCTTACGAGTTAAGCGCAGCCGCGATAAAAGACAAACTGGACGAATACGACTTAAAACTGGTTCTGTTTAATGTAAACGCAGCCGATTTGTTGCAAGGCGGCGAGGGGCTCGCCGCTGTACCGGAAAAGCGCGTTCAATTTAAAGATGCCGTCGCGCAAACCGTCAATTACGCGGAGCTGTTAAAACCGGAAGTGATCAATGTCCTGCCGGGACGCTGCCTTGATAAAAGCCGCCTCGAGCACTATCTGGAAACTTTTAACGAAAACCTGGAACTCGCCGCCCTGGCCTTTTCGCCGTTGGGCATTAAAACGGTATTTGAAGCTGTCAACACCCACGATATGCCGGGATTTATCATCCATAGCGGGGCGCAAATGCTCAGCGTATTGGACCAGTTAAACTGCGCTGAACTGTTTATGCAGTACGATATTTACCATATGCAAATGATGGGCGAACAGCCCGAGGCATTTATTGCAGAACATGCCGACAAGATCGGTCATATCCAGTTTGCCGATTGCCCAGGACGCGGGCAACCCGGTACCGGCAGGATTGATTTTAAGCGGGTTTTCTCGGCCATTGAAAGATCGGCCTATTCGGGCTGGGTCGGCGCGGAATATAAACCGGTTGGAACTACTGCTGAAAGTTTAGATTGGTTAATGCTTAAAGCGTAAAACCACGAAGACACGAAGAAAAGCAAAGGTAAAACTTCGTGCCTCGGCAACCGCTCCTGCGTTGCTCTACCTCCTGCGTCCATGCAGTCCTTCGTGCCTTCGTGGTTAATTAATCAATCTGTTACGCTTTATTGATTGAATATACAGTATGACGGTGCGCACGGCGCACCCTACACAAACCGGAGAGCCTAGCCTATCAACTTCAAATACTTCTGATACAAGCTTTCCTTGTCCTCGACATGCTTGGGGTCTTTATCGATACAATCGACCGGGCAAACATCCATGCATTGCGGCAGATCATGATGCCCTACGCACTCGGTGCACAATTCAGGATTGATAACATAAATATCCTCGCCTTGGGAAATCGCGCCATTCGGGCATTCAGGTTCGCAAACATCACAATTGATGCATTCTTCATTAATAATAAGGGCCATACAAACTCCTACACACTACAACATAACGGGTGAACAATAACCTGTTCAACCAAATAAACTCAAACATTTCTTAAACAAACCATCTTTGACCTTGTGGATGCCGTCGTTGGTACAAACCGCTTCACATAAGGGTTCGCCATAATGTTCCTCGCATTCGGTACACAATGCAGGATCAATGACATAAGCATCCTCGGTCTGGAAAATAGCCTCATTCGGGCACTCGGGCTCACAGACGCCGCACCGGGCGCATTTTTCTTCATCAATGACCAGGGTCATGCGTTACTCACACCTGAATTTCTTAATTAAACGTTGATGAACAAGATCCGGGACAAAACACGACACATCGCCGTTCAACTGTGCAATTTCCCTGATCATGCTCGAAGAAATGAATTCATATTGCTCGGCCGGAGTCAGGAATACAGTCTCCAGTTCCGGCGCCAGACGCCGGTTCATCCCGGCCAGCTGGAATTCATATTCAAAATCGGATACCGCGCGCAAGCCCCGCAAAATCACATGGGCTCCCTGCTGCTTGGCACACTCAACCAGCAAATTATCAAAGCCGATCACCGACACATTGGGAAATTCCGAAGTCACCGCTCTAGCCAAATCCACCCGCTCGTCCAGGGAAAACAACGGGGTTTTGCCCCTGTTAACCGCCACGGCGACAACGACTTTATGATAAAGCTTTGAAGCCCGGGCAATCAGGTCCAAATGCCCATTGGTGATGGGATCAAAGGTACCCGGATAAATTGCGGTGATCGGCATGGTCTGTGATTTTCAAAAAAAGCGGCAATTTTATACCAATAGGTGGGTTTTAAATACTCATTTAAATAATAAACCGCTGAATCAAGAAGAAATAACCACGCAGTTCCGTCCAGCCTGTTTAGCGCTGTATAGCAGATCATCCGCTTGCGCGATCATCGCATCCAGGCTGTCGCATAATACCGTCGTGACGCCGATACTCACGGTAATGGCTAAAGAATGCCCCCGCGCCTCGATTACTTGCATGGCCAATGCATAGCGAAACTCATCAAACAATTCAAACGCCTGCCCGGGCTCAAGGTGCGGCGCCAGAATGCAAAACTCCTCGCCACCGTAACGGGCAACAATGTCGCTACGGCGAAAACGCTCTTTCAGTAAAGCGCCAATGTATTTAAGCACCTCATCGCCTGTATCATGTCCGTAGGTATCGTTAACCTGTTTGAAATGGTCGATATCCAGCATTGCCACGGCCATCGAGGTACCGCTACGTTGCGCGCCGGCCAGCAACGGAATACCCTGCCTGAGCAATTGACGCCGATTGTTTAAGCCGGTTAAAAAATCGGTGGTTGCGGCCTCTTCGGCTGAAATCATTTTTTGATAGTGGATGACGTTAGCCAGGGCCAGTGAAATTTTGGATGCAAATACTTCCAACAAGCGCTGGTCATGTTCATCGACAACTTGATCGCTATGCACCAGCGCTATGGTTGCTTTGTGATAACCGGTTTCCAGATAGAGTACCGTGTAATTATCGTCGAATTGATTTTTATGCTCGCGCAATGCCTTTTGGATATGCTGCACCATATTCTTATGCTGGCAGGCCGTCTCGTCCAATGGATGCAAACAGGTTAAACAATCGTCATACCTGCCGGCAGCGGCGACGACTTCCAGGCCATTGCATAAATGCTCAGGATCCGGATCCGATGCCGCCTCTGCATTCCAGTATCCTTCGATACAAAGGATGCCTTCCGGTTTGCAGTCAAGAAATAAACTTAACTGCGTCAACATACCGGAAGCAAACTCGCGTATTGAGTTAATCTGGAACAGGGAATCCGAACAATCGATAATCTTTTCCAGGCCTAAACGGGTTTTTTCCAGCGAAATAATGGTCTCGTAAGCGCGCAATGAGGCAATCACCGCGGTAAATAATTTTTGCGCGGTCAGTTCGCTTTTTGCCTTGTAATCGTTGATGTCGTAATCAATGATGACCTGTTCTTCCGGGGCTTGTCCCGGCTGGCCGGTGCGTAAAATAATCCGCACCGCCGGGTTATTCAGCTCATGCCGGATAGTGTGCACCAGAAGCAGTCCGGCATCTTCGGTCTCCATCACCACGTCGAGCAATATCACCGCAATATCGGACTCTGTCTGTAATATTTGCTTGGCTTCCGCCGATGAATAAGCGCTCAGCAATTCAACCTTTCTGTGTTTGAAGACGGTTTTAGCCAAAATAAGGCGCGTCACCGTGTGAACTTCCACGTCATCGTCAACAATCAAAACCCGCCAGGGAGCCAGTTGACGAGGGCTCACCTGTCCAAACGATGCGGGGGAAGCTTTGAGGTTTAGCGGCTTTTGTATAGACATTATTTTTAAATTTAAAATTGCTCTGGTTTATTGATATTGGCGCGGACAAACACGCGGGAAATGAAGCGTAAACATAGTTCCTTGAGCGAAGGCGCTGTGCATTTGCAACTTGCCTTTAAGGGTTTGGCGGACAGTATTATAAACGATATGCAACCCTAAACCACTGCCGCCCTTGCCGCGCTGAGTGGTAAAGAAAGGATCGAATATCTTGGATTGCAATTCCGGCGGAATGCCTTGTCCATCATCGCTGTAGATCAACTTGACGGTGTCATCCGATAATAAGGTCACGCGAATATTCAGCTTGCCGGTTTGATCGGGCTGGTAAGCATGCCGCAATGAATTGACGATCAGGTTGGTTAAAACCTGCGACAACGCACCTGGGTAAGTATCGACAATCAAATTTTCAGGGCATTCCAGCGTCACACTGATAGCGGTTCTTTTGAGTTTAGGATCCAGGCTTAATAAAATTTCCTCGATATAACTTTTAAGCTCAAATTCGCGCCGTTCACCGCTGGTTTGATCGACGGCCACCTGCTTAAAACTTTGGATTAACTCGGCGGCGCGTTGACTGTTGATGATCATCAACCGCGCGGCCTGGCGGGCGGTATCGAAATAGGCTTCCAGCTCATCGCCGCTGAGTTCGCCTTGGCTGTAGCGCTCTGAAGCCTTGCCCGTTTCTACTTCCAAGTGTGTCGATGACATCAGGATAACGCCTACCGGCGTGTTGATTTCGTGAGAAATCCCCGCCACCAGGCCGCCCAGCGCCGCCATTTTCTCGGCCTGCACCAGACCTTCCTGGGCTTGTTGCAACGTATTTAATGCTGTCTCCGCATCGGTTTTGGCGATCATCAATTCAGCCGTGCGGACGATAACCGTCTGCTCCAAGGTATCGCGTCCGATTTGCAGTTCATCCGCCATCCGGTTAAACGCCACAGCCAGCTGCCCCAATTCATCCTGCCGGCTTAAGCCCACCCGTTGGTTAAAATCGCCCCGCGCAATTTCATTGATAGCCTTTATAAACTGATGTAGCGGGGTGATGATCGAAAAGCCAAGGAAAAATGCCGCCGCACCCGCCATGCATACTAAAGCGCCCAGCACCAGTGCGGTATGGAATCGTAATTTAATCAAAGACGCCAAGACCTCCTCGGCATCTATTTTAACCACCATGCCCCAGTGCAAACCGGGCAGATAACGCCAGGCAGCAACGACATCGTGGCCGGCATAGTCCACGCTCAAGCCTTGGCCGCGCTCACCGTGCAGCGCATGCTGCATCGGCGGTGCCGCTTTCTCAATCGGAACCTGATTTAAAGGCGCGACATTGGCAAGGTGGCGCAAATGGCTGGTATACGACACCAAACCCTGCGTTTCCTGCGCTAAAATGGCTTCACCGGTTTCAGCCAAGCCGGTGCGATCCTCTAGAACGGGTTGCAGGACTTCCAGATTCATCTGGGCCGCCAACACGCCTATCGGCAGGCCGTGACTGAGCAGCGGGGCGGTTATGAACGCGGCGGTTTTATTAGCGGAAGGCGCATAAATGCCAAAGGCCGTAAACTCGGTACTCAAAAGCGCCATTGAGCTCTGAAAACCCTGCCCCAGCACCGTGTCGCGATAGGGGCCGGTACGCAAATTGGTATTGAAATCGGCCTCTTTTTTCAATGAAAATATCACGTCGCCGGCCGGATTGATCAACAACATATCGTAATAACCATGACCTGCCGCAAGCTCGGTCAGTACCGCCTCAGCATGTGCCGCCGCCTGCCGGTAAGCGGCGGAATCGATGCCGGCTTTATGCCCCGCCTGCAATGCCGTAAAAATATTGCTTATATCCGGAAAGTGGCTCAGCAGACGCATGTCCACTCGCCGCTCATTGATATAAGTATCGATTTGATCGGCTTTTTTATCGGCAATCGATGCCACATTAGCAATAACCGTGCGGGTCAGCTCGGTTTCAAAATTGCGTAAATTAAGCAGCGCAAATCCCGCCAAAGGGACAACCGAAATCAGTAAAAGTCCCGCCAATAAACGGCGGGCCAGCGAATGACGGCTCAGCAGAGACTTGATCATTTCAACTCCTCGCCGATCTCGTCAACGACCTGTTGCCACTCGGCATTGGAACGGTAACTGGGAAACGGTTCCGGACGTAATGGATAGGGCGAAGCGTAAAGCTCCTTGAACTGTCCGTCAGGCTGGGTTTTGCCGATGCGCACCTTTTTCCAGGTATGGCGCGTCGCCCTGTCCACCGACACCATGCCGGACGGTGCATCGAAACTTTGCAGAAGCACCGCATTATTAACCCGCCCAGGTTCAACAGAACCCGCATCCTGCGCCGCTTGCGCCCAAATATTTACGCCGACATAGGCAGCTTCAATCGGATCGCCGGTAACTCGCTGGGCGCCAAAAAGGCGTTGATAATCGGCGACAAAGCGGCGGTTATTGGCAGTAGCGATTGATTGAAAGTAACTCCACACGGCGTAATGGGCGTTAAGCGACAGCTCAGGATAATTGGTCAATTCGGCTTCCGAAACGCTGAACGATAAGACCGGGATGTTTTTCGCGTCCGTCGCTTGCAGCGCCTGAAAAAAATTGAAATTACTGTCGCCGTTAATGGTGTTGAGGATGACATCCGGTTTAAGCCGCTGAATTTCCGCCACGGTGGCCGCCATGTCGCTGCTGCCCAACGGCAGGTAGCGTTCGGCAACAGTTTGACCGCCGGAAACCCGCACCATGTCGCGGATAATACGATTGGCGGTACGCGGAAAAATATAATCCGAACCCAGCAAGTAAACCCGCTTGCCGAGATTTTCCAATGCCCAATGGGCGCCGGGAATGATTTGCTGGTTGGGCGCAGATCCCGTGTAGATAATATTCGGCGATTGCTCCAGCCCCTCATACTGCACCGGATAAAAGAGCAAATGCCGGTATTTCTCGACAACAGGTTTGACGGCTTTGCGCGAGGCGGATGTCCAGCAACCGAAAATCACACTGACCTTTTCCTGGCTAATGAGCCGCTCCGCTTCATGCGCAAAGACCTTCGCATCCGAATGGCCATCGGCCACCACCATTTCCAGCGGACGGCCGCGCACGCCGCCGCGCGCGTTAATTTCAGCCACCGCCAGCTGTACCGCGTCAACCAATGGCCGCTCGCTGACCGCCATCGTGCCGGTCAACGAATGCAGTACGCCGATGCGTATGGGTTGCTGCGGTTTATGGTTTTGAATCGCCCACGCTGCCGCAGCGGCAAGCAGTGCAAGCCCGGCCAATAGAGCCGGTATTTTTACTCTGGGAGTTGAAAGGATCATCCGTTTTCGGTTTGCAATTTGAGGAGGCGGAATACTATGTTCTACAGCAAAGAACACGAAGCTTTATATTCCATTCTTCGTGTAAAGTTATAAAATTTCGATGCAATCTTTATCGTCCAGCATTAAAACCCGCTCAATGGTGTGTCGATTATCCAACAATGTTTTGATGGTTGCCGCCTTGGATTGGTTGCCCATTTTCAGCCAAATTATTTTGGGCGGTTGACCATAGACCAAATTCATTTCGTAAAAATCGGCATCTTTGGTGGTCATCACAAAACCGTTGTCAACGGCATATTGACGAATGATTTTGTCATCAGCCTGTTCCATCCCGATCAACGCCACTTGGGTTGATCCCGGATAGCTCTCTCGAATGAAAGGCACAATCCGTCGCGATAGATTTTCATCAAGCAATAACTTCATGAAGTTTTAAGACTAACCAAGTTATGCTCTCTGTCTGCTGCAAAGCTTAAACATGCGCTAATGTCGGCTGCATTGAGCTCCGGGAAGTCCTCAATAATTTCTGCTTGCGTCATGCCATCCGCCAGCCATGAAAGCACGTCGTAAACAGTAATCCGTAAACCTCTTATGCAAGGTTTACCTCCTCTTTTGCCGGGCTCCAGGGTGATAATATCCTTGTAAGGGGTTGCCATTAGTTGATCTCCAGAAAAATGATACTTGATACGCAACTACTCAGCGTATGCTCAATAGAACACGGATGACACGGATTAAACGGATAAACACTGATTTAAAAACGC
>JBAQYH010000110.1:0-3163 GCA_049299935.1 Methylobacter sp.
CGTCTGTTTGAAGATCAAACGGCAAAAAGAATCGGGGACGTCCTGACCATTACACTGCTGGAGAAAACGCAGGCGAAAAAGGCCGACGATCTCAGCACTCAAAAAGATACCCAGATGTCAGTTACCGCGCCATCGCTGTATACCTTGGGGGCATCTATGCTGACCGGTAAGGATATTAGCGCCAATCTGGAGGCGAACAGGCAATTTACCGGGAAGGGCGCCGCCGATCAAAGCAACAGTTTAAGCGGCAATATTTCCGTTACGGTTGTCGATGTGCTGCCGAACGGCAATTTAAGTGTACGGGGCGAGAAAAGAGTCACTTTAAATCAGGGCGATGAATTCGTCAGGCTATCCGGCATCGTCAGGCCGGTCGATATAAACTCAGCCAATATTATCACCTCGGACAAAGTGGCCGATGTAACCATTATGTATGTAGGCGAGGGAGCAATGGCCGACGCCAGTAAAATGGGTTGGCTGGCAAGGATTATGAACAGCCCCTGGTTCCCATTTTAAGATAAGGATTCCGACATGAACACACTACCTAAACACTTTATCGGCCTGATTTTACTGGGCATAGCCTACAGCGGATCGGTTAATGCCGAGCGCATCAAGGATATTGCTTCCATCGAAGGCGTACGCAGCAACCAGCTGGTCGGTTACGGTTTGGTCGTCGGACTGGATAAATCCGGCGATAAAACGACATTTACCGGGCAATCCTTGCGCAATATGTTGACGCGTCTTGGCATTACTTTGCCGGCCGGCATCGATCCCAAATCAAAAAATATCGCGGCAGTCTCTGTTCAAGCCGAGCTGCCGGCATTTGCCAAATCAGGCCAGGCGATCGATGTCACCGTCTCCTCCCTGGGCGATGCCAAAAGTTTACGGGGCGGAACCTTGTTGATGAGCCCGCTGAAAGGGGCTGACGGACAGGTTTACGCTATTGCGCAGGGCAGTCTGGTAGTGAGCGGCTTGAGTGCTTCAGGCCAGGATGGTTCCAGCGTTACCGTCAACAATCCCAACGTGGGCCGTATTCCCAACGGAGCCCTCGTCGAGCGCACGGTCAACACGTCTTTTTCCGAAGGCGATGCATTGGTTTTTAACCTGCACACCCCGGATTTTACTACCGCCAATCGCATGGCGGAGTCAATTAACAAGGTCTTGGGGACTAATACCGCAAAGGCGATCGATGCGACTTCGGTCAGGGTTAGTGCGCCTGTCGATCCCAATCAAAAAGTGACCTTTGCTTCAGTGGTCGAAAACATGATGGTGACCCCGGACGATGCGCCGGCGCGGGTCATTGTCAACTCCCGCACCGGGACAGTCGTCGTTAACGGCAAGGTCAGGGTTCAGCCCGCGGCGGTGTCTCACGGCAGTTTAACCGTCACTATTACCGAAGATCCCCAGGTGAGCCAGCCGGGCGCATTCTCCAACGGTCAAACGGCGGTTACACCGAAATCGAGCATAAAGATTGAAGAAGAAAAAAACCACATGTTTGTGTTTAATCCCGGCGTCTCCCTGGATGAAATTGTCCAGGCGGTCAACAACGTAGGCGCCGCGCCCAGCGATTTGGTGGCTATTCTTGAAGCGCTGAAATCGGCCGGCTCCTTGCATGCCGAATTAATTGTTATCTAAAGATGCCGGTTTTTAAGCGCATTATTTAGGCGGAGGTTGTTATGTTAACGGGTACACAAAATGCCGATGTTTACACCGACTTTAACGGCTTGGCCAAACTAAAAGGCCAAGCCAGAAAAGACTCGCCGGAAGCATTGAAAGAAGTTGCCAAGCAATTCGAATCAATTTTCCTAAATAACGTGCTTAAAAGTATGCGTGCAGCCAAGCTGGCTGACGGCGCTATGGATAATGACCAAAGCAAATTTTATAACGACATGTACGATCAGCAGTTGGCCGTGCATTTGTCGGGCTCCCCCGGCGTTGGCTTGGCCGACTTAATTGTCAAGCAGCTGAGTCCTGAGAAGCCTAAAAACGAGAAACAGGATATTGAAGATTACTTGAATAGATCGGGTGGCTTATCGCGTAGCGCTGTTGAACAGGTTCATGCCGTTAACCGGCAGGTAAGCGGCAAAACCGGCAGCTTTGCCGATGGTCAAGCGATGGTTACGCCTTATCGCCAGGATCGAAGCCCATTGGATGAGATGACTGAATTTCCGTTTAATAGCGACCGCGCCGTGCAGTCCATGCGCACATTAAAGGATGGTCACGCACTGCCGATACAGTCGGCAGAGGAATTTGTCAAGCGCTTGCATCCCTTAGCCGTCGAGGCGGCCAGGGAATTGGGCGTGGACCCCAAGGTTATTTTGGCGCAAGCGGCACTGGAAAGCGGCTGGGGGCGTTCGGTAATAAAAAGCGGCAACGGCAGCAACAGTTTCAACTTGTTTAACATTAAAGCCGATAAATCCTGGCAGGGTAAACAGGTGCAAGTGGCAACGCTGGAATTCGACCAGGGTATCGCTAAAAAAGTGAATGCCGGATTCAGATCCTACGATTCATTCGAAGACAGTTTCAGGGATTATGTCGACTTTATAAAAAGTAATCCGCGTTATAGCGATGCATTGAAAAAAGCGGGCAACGCGGAACAATATATGCATGAATTACAGCGGGCGGGTTATGCAACCGACCCGAAATATACCAGCAAGGTAATGAGCATTTATCAAGGTAATACGATGGCCGGATTGGAGCCTGATGTCATTATGGCGATGAATCAATGAGCAAATTAAGTCTGGCATCTGAGTATCAGAACGGGACACTATCATGAGTGGATTATTAGCAACATCATTATCAGGCCTGATGGCCGCTCAGCGTTCGTTGGAAACGGTTCAGCATAATATTTCCAATGTAAATACAGAGGGCTATAGTCGTCAACGCGTAGAACTGGGCACCAACATCGCACGATTTACCGGCGACGGATATATCGGCCAGGGCGTCAATGTTAACAATATCTCGCGCAGTTACGACCAGTTTATCAGCAAGCAATTAAACTCCAGCCTTGCAACATTCGGAGAGGCGGACCGTTACCATCAGCTTGCTACCCGCGTCGATAACATAATGGCCGATCCGAGTACGGGGATTGCGCCTACCATGAACCGTTTTTTTGATGCCATAAATGATGTCGCGGATGATCCTTCATCGATCCCTGCCAGACAGG
>JBAQYH010000111.1:0-13362 GCA_049299935.1 Methylobacter sp.
CTTGAAAAGCACCTGCGCTTCCTTGAGCCGGACCAGCCGTTTGCAGTTGAGCAGCAAAACGGGAGCCTTGTTATCGCCGCTAAAAGTTACCGGCGCTATGACCGGTTGGCAACGGCAGTCAATGCGCTGGATGTTCAGGCAACGCTGGCCGTGTATAAGAAATTCAGGCCGTTATTGACGCAGGTTTTCAGGGAGTTTAGTTATCCCGGCGAGTACCGGCTCGAAGATATATTCGTAAAAGCGGCGGCGGTCATTCTTGCAGCGCCTGTTATCGACGGGCAAATCGAATTACTAAGGCCGTCGATCAATTATAAATTTGCCGATCAACAGCTTGAGGCTTTGAGCCCGATACATAAACAGATGTTGCGTATGGGCCCTGAAAACACCCGCATCATCCAACATAAACTGCGCTTGCTGGTTGAAGGCTTGGTCAATCTAAAAGAGTAGTGCTAACGCGTGCCAAATACCACGATGGTTTTGCCGTGCGCGGTAATCAGGTTTTTATTTTCCAGTTCTTTGAGCACGCGTCCGGCCATTTCTCTTGAACAGCTGACCATGCGGCCTATTTCTTGCCTGGAGATATGCAGCTGCATGCCGTCGGGATGCGTTATTGCATCGGGACTTTTACACAGGTCCAGCAAGGTCCGGGCTATACGCCCTTCTACATCCATAAACGCCAAATCACATAAATTACGGCTGGTGTTTAACAACCGCGCCGATAATTGCTCTCCTATCAGGAACAAAATATCAACTCCGTATTCCATGAGTTCTTTTCTCAATATCTGGCGAAGCCGGTCGTAACTTATTTCGGCCAAATGGCACTCGTTGCGTGTTTTAACGCTGACTTTCCGTATTTCTGCCGCTTTAAAAACGCCGATTTCACCGATAAATTCATTTTTATTCAAGTAAGCAAGAATCAGTTCATGCCCGCCATCAGCTTCTTCTACGCAAACACTGACCGAACCGTCTATGATAAAATATAATCTGTCACCGGTATCGCCGGGCCGGATAATGGTAGCCTTGGCCGGATATTTTTTGATATGGCAAAAACGTAAGAAGTGCTCCAGCGCTTCTTTATAGGTAGGGTCTTGGACTTTAAGCGTCATAACAATTCATCTATCATCGGTGCTGTAGTAGGTTCGACTAACAATGCAGGATTTTAACAAAAAAATCAACATTGTCACTCTGTTAACAGGCGTTTTTATGCTACTCTATGCGTCATTTTTAATCGGGAAAACAAATGCAAGTAACAGTCAAATGGGTCGATGGCGTGATGTTCGTCGGCGAAACAGGCAGTGGACATGCTGTAGTGATAGACGGCCCTCCCGACCACGGCGGCCGTAATATAGGCATGCGTCCCATGGAAATGCTTCTGTTGGGCGTGGGCGGTTGTTCATCTTTTGATGTGGTGCAGATCTTGCAAAAAGGCAGAAATGACCTTGTTAAATGTGTGACGGAAGTCACCGCCGAACGGGTTGATGCCATCCCGAGCGTGTTTAGCAAGATTCATCTGCATTTTATCGTCACCGGTCATGATATAAAGGCATCGGCTGTAGAAAGGGCAGTAAAATTATCCGCAGAAAAATATTGTTCTGCATCCATCATGCTAAGCAAGGCGGTGGAAATCACTCATGATTTTGAAGTTATTGAGGTTTAACTACTTTGAATAAATTGCAATTACACGGCTTTAATAATTTAACAAAGTCGCTCAGTTTTAATATCTACGACATCTGTTATGCTCCTGCTGAACAACAACAGGCCTATATCGAGTATATCGATGAAGCTTACAACGCCGATAAACTGACCCAAATTCTTAAGGATGTCGCCGAGATCATCGGCGCGCAAGTCCTTAATATCGCCCGCCAGGATTACGAGCCGCAAGGCGCCAGCGTTACCATGCTGATCTCCGAGGGCGAAGCGCCGCCGCCGCCCAGCATGAACAGCCAATCGCCCGGCCCCTTGCCCGAAACGGTGCTGGCGCATCTGGATAAAAGCCATATTACCGTGCACACTTATCCTGAAAGCCATCCCGATAACGGCATCAGCACCTTTCGTGCCGATATTGACGTCTCCACCTGCGGCCGGATTTCGCCGCTGAAAGCGCTTAATTACCTGATTCACAGCTTTGAATCCGACGTCGTGACCATGGACTATAAAGTGCGCGGTTTTACCCGCGATATTTCAGGCAGGAAACATTATATCGACCATAAAATCACGTCTATTCAGGACTATATTGCGATCGACACGCAAGAAAGTTACCAGATGATTGATGTGAATGTGTATCAGGAAAATATTTTCCACACCAAAATGATGCTCAAGGAAACCGAGCTGGAGAACTATTTGTTCGAGAAGGAATGCGACCTGTCCGCCGAGCAAAAAACGGAAATTGAAAGCAAGCTGCACAAGGAAGTGACTGAAATTTTTTATGGCCACAACTACCGTCAGCGTTATGAGGAAGTCAAAGCCTGATACGTGACTGAGCGAGGGCGGCCGGCGAGGATTCTGCATAAGCCATGCAGGAGGAATTGCCGGGACCGCCCTTTGCGTCCTGATCGCCACGGCTTATCGTTTGTTCGAATTCCAGAATTCCCCCCTCCTGCAGATCGGCATTAATGTTCCATATCAAGCTTTTTCAAGCGATAGCGTAACGATCTGAAAGATAGCCCCAACTGCTTGGCGGCAGCCATCTTGTTCCATTGGTTTTCTTCCAATGCCAGGGCAATGGCTTTTCTTTCAATTTTTTCCAGATGTTCTTGCAGCGTTCCTAAAGTCGGGTCGTATTCCGGCGACTTGGCAACTTTATGCCCGTCTATCGGCAGGTTTAAGTCGTCGCTCTCTATGCAGTTGCCGTCATATAAGGCTAGGGCTCTTTCCAGGATGTTTTCAAGCTCGCGCACATTGCCCGGAAAACGATACAGCTGCAATGCCGCCAAGGCCGTTGCCGATAAGGCGGGCCTGTCCTGCTTATTGGCGCCGGTCAGTTTGGCTAATATGTGCTCGACAAGGACGGGTATATCGCCAGGCCGATCTCGTAAGGGCGGAACATTAAGATCGATGACGTTGATGCGGTAATATAAGTCCTGCCTGAAACTGCCGTCCCGAACCATATCGCTAAGGTTTTTATGGGTGGCGCTGAGCAAGCGAATATCGACCGGAATTTCCTGTTGTTCCCCGACCGGGCGAATTCTTTTTTCCTGTATGGCGCGCAGTAATTTGACTTGCAGGGACAACGGCAAATCGGCGACCTCGTCAAGAAATAAAGTGCCGCCTTCTGCGGCCTGGAAAAAGCCTTTTTTGTCACTGAGGGCGCCGGTAAAACTGCCCTTTTTATGCCCGAAAAATTCGCTTTCCATCAATTCGTGCGGAATGGCGCCGCAGTTAATCGCTACAAAAGCATGGTCGCTGCGGGAGCTTTGCTGATGAATCAGCCTTGCAACCAGCTCCTTGCCTGAGCCCGATTCGCCGCTGATATAGACCGGCGCCTGGCTGCGGGCGAGCTTGTCTATTTTTGCCCTGATTTCCTGCATGATTAGCGATTCGCCGAGCAGCGTGTGGCGCGATCGCCTCTCTTTGCTGGCGCTTGCACCCGAAAGCTTAAGCGCATTGTTAACAAGCAATCGAAGCGTGGATAAATCGACGGGCTTGGAAACAAAATCGAAAGCGCCTTTTTTCATCGCCAGGATTGCCGACTCCATATTGCCGTGCGCGGTAATAACGGCAACCGGTATCGGCCCGGACAGTGTTTGTATAAAGTCTACCAGCTCCAGGCCGTTGCCGTCAGGCAGTTTCATGTCGGTCAGGCAAAGATCGAAGAGCTTTTGCTGCAATAAAGTTTTGGCACCGGCAATATTTTCAGCGCAACAGGTCTGGATATCCATCCGGTTAAGGGTGATTTCCAACAGCTCACGAATATCGGGTTCGTCGTCTACAATCAGTGCCAGTGGTTTATTCATAGTTCGATTATGGTCTGTTCCGCATTCAACAAGCAGAGCCGGAAACAGCTCCGGCTATCATCTGTTAAATAATAGCTCAATTTTGCCTGATTTAATTCGGCTAATTCTCTCGAGATATAAAGCCCTAAGCCTGTGCCGCTGGAAGATGTAGTAAAGAAGGGTTCAAACAGATGGCCCTGATGTTCGCGGCTGATGCCGGAACCGTTATCAATGACTTCTATGCAGGGCGCCTGTTGCAAGGCAAAAGCACGTAAAATTATTGGCCCGGCCTCAGACTTGCCGTATTTCAGCGCATTGCGGCACAGGTTATCCATAATCTGCCTTAAATGCCCCGGGTCGATAAGCGCACATAAGGACTCTTCCGGGTATGACAGCCTGAACGATTCCGTATTAACGGCATGTTCAAGAGCAAAATTTTTCAGGTAATTGTCCAGCCAAGGCTTTAGGTGGATCTTTTCCCGTCTCGAAACGGTTCTCCTGGAAAGCTGCAAAATATCTTCAATAATATTGTTGACGCGAACCGAGTGCGTTTGGATGATTTCCGTCAGCCGCCGGTCCTGGATGGACAACAGCGGATTTTCAAAGAGCAATTGCCCGGCGTGACTGATAGCGCCTAACGGGTTGCGTATCTCGTGGGCAATACTGGCGGTGAGTCGGCCCAGCGAGGCCAGTTTGCTTTGCTGCACCTGCTGGTTATAAAGCGCAACATCCTCAAGTATGATCATGTAAAAAAACTCATGCCCGGTCGGCAGCGGCATGAACCGGCAATGAATTTCGGACTGGTTCGGCAGTTGCAGCAGTACCAGGTTCTGTTCGGGATCGGATAACCAGATCCGGAAAGCTTCAGCCAGATGAGCCGAAATATCGTTCAGCTTGACCGGCAGCACTGCTAAATTTGCCAAGCGTAATGCAGACTCATTGGCCATCTGAATGGCCTGCTGCTTATTGACGATAATGATGCCCGATTGCAGATGCTGGATAATGTACTTGTTCAGATCTTCCAGCTTAATGATTGTTTGTTTTTGTTGATCGGCAAGCTGTAATATTTGTTCGCTACGCTTTGCGAGGATATACGACAGCAAGGCGATGGTAAAAAATGCGGCGCCCAGCATGCCGGCATTGGCATAAGAGGTCGAGTCAAAACTGTGCTTGTAATCGGCAACGACCTGCTCGGCCAGCACGGCCAAACTGGCCAGGGCGGCAAATAACATCGCACAGCGGCCGCCGATTAATAATCCGCCTGCGGCAATGGATACTGCAAGCAAGGCGCCCATGCCGCTGTTAATGCCGCCTGAGGCATGCATGATCAAGGTCAGAATGAGTATATCGGTAAAAATCAGCAACTGCGCTTGGGTGGTGTAGCTCGTGAGCCTCCAGGCTATACAGATGCCGGATAGGAGTGAGAGCAGCAAATAGCTTTGGCTGCTGTAAGTGAATAATTTGCTGTCGTAAGTGCCGAGTAACGAAGAATCCGTGTAGCTGTAAAACAACGCGACAAACAAGCCGGCCAGGATAAGCCGATAACCTAAAAAAACTTTCAGCAATAACCAGGCTTGTCGTGCCGGAATACCGTAACCTTTGGAGAAGGGGCAGGGAAAGATGGTCTCGTTGGTATTTGGCGGCATGTTTGTTTTTAAAATGGCGTTTTGCAGGGACTTCGTTAAAATGCCTAGTAAGGTCTATTAATCATTTCGTCCACGAAAAACACGAAAAGCACGAAAATTTTTAAAAGCGACAGCAAACTGTAGCTATTTGCTCAAAGAGTGTATAGCTACATCAATACAACATGCTGATCTATTTAGCATCTTTCGTGTCGCCTAGAGGCGCCTACTTTTGGTTTTCGTGGACAAGCTGCGATTTTTAGGATTAATCGTAGCATTTAGTTGCCATCCGTGTGAAAAAATACCTGCCGTCCCTACCGGTCAATTTAAGGAGTCATAAATGAATATTCATGAATACCAGGCTAAACAGCTGTTCCTGCATTACGCAATACCGGTGCCTGACGGCAAGCAAGCGACGACACCGGAAAGCGCCGAACAGGCTGCCAAGGAGCTGGGCGGTGACGGTTGGGTGGTTAAAGCTCAGGTTCATGCCGGTGGCCGGGGCAAAGTCGGCGGCGTAAAGTTGGCGAAAAGCTCCGGTGAAGTGGCGCTGTTTAGCCGGGAAATGCTCGGAAAGCGGCTGGTTACCCAGCAAACCGGTTCGGAAGGCCTGCCGATCAACTCAGTGCTGATAGAAAAAACCTACCCGATCAAGCGCGAATTATATCTGAGCGTACTGGTTGACCGCGGCAGCCAGCGCATTATTTTTATCGCCTCGGCAGCGGGCGGCATGGATATAGAAACCGTCGCCCACGAAACGCCGGACCAGATTATCTCTGTTCCCATTCATCCAGCCGCAGGCTTGCAAGGCTATCAATGCCGGAAGGTCGCCTACGCGTTGGGGCTTAAAGGAGCGCAGATCAAAGCGTTGGGGAAAATCATGCAGGGCTTGTACGACCTGTTTTTAGCCAAGGACGCCAGCCAGATCGAGATTAATCCGTTGATAGAAACCGACAGCGGCGAGCTGATAGCGCTGGATGCCAAGATCAATTTCGACGATAACGCGGTAGAAGCGCACCCCGATATTTTGGCAATGAAAGACGCCGACCAGGAAGACGAGAAAGAAAACAAAGCCCAACAGTTCGGGCTCAATTACATCACCCTGGAAGGCAATATCGGCTGCATGGTCAACGGCGCGGGACTCGCGATGGCGACCATGGATCTGGTCAAGCTCAAAGGCGGACAACCGGCCAATTTTCTCGATGTCGG
Organism: Methylobacter sp.; assembly: GCA_049299935.1. GTDB lineage: Bacteria > Pseudomonadota > Gammaproteobacteria > Methylococcales > Methylomonadaceae > Methylobacter_A. Next base: position 6,764 of record JBAQYH010000111.1, read on the forward strand.
CGGCGGCACCAGCGTTGAAAAAGTCTGCGAGGCGTTCAAGCTGATCCTGTCGGATGCTAGCGTGAAGGCGGTGTTGGTGAATATTTTCGGCGGCATCGTTCAGTGCGACATTATCGCGGCGGGCATCTTGGCCGCCGTCGAACAGGTCCATGTCGCCGTACCGGTGGTGGTGCGCCTGGAAGGCACCAATGCCGAACAGGGCCGGGCTTTGCTCAGCAACACCGGATTGAATCTTTATGCGGCGGATGATTTGGCGCACGCAGCAGAACAGGTCGTAGCATTGGCGGAGGCCGCATGAGCATTTTAATCGACAAAGACACCAAAGTGATTTGCCAGGGTTTTACCGGCAAGCAAGGCACTTTTCATTCCCAACAGGCGCTGGATTACGGCACCCGATTAGTCGGCGGCGTCACCCCGGAACGCGGCGGCGAAACCCATTTGGGCCTGCCTGTATTCAACACCGTGCAGGATGCCGTCAATGACACCGGAGCGGCCGCCAGCGTCATTTACGTACCGCCTTTTTATGCGGCCGACGCAATTCTGGAAGCCGTCGATGCGGGGATTAAACTGATCGTCTGCATCACCGAAGGCATACCGATATTGCAAATGCTGCGCGTTAAGGCGGCGATGGCAGGAACCGGCGCATTGCTGATCGGCCCCAACTGCCCCGGCGTGATCACCCCCGGCGCATGCAAAATCGGCATCATGCCCGGCCATATCCATCTGCCCGGTTCGATCGGCATCGTGTCGCGCTCCGGCACATTAACTTATGAATCGGTGCATCAAACCACCGCACAAGGCTTGGGGCAAAGCACCTGCGTCGGCATCGGCGGCGACCCGATCCACGGCATGAACTTCGTCGACGTGCTGAGCCGCTTCCAGGCCGACGAGCAAACCAAAGGCATCGTGATGGTCGGCGAAATCGGCGGCGGCGAGGAAGAAGAGGCTGCCGAATATATCAAAGCGCATGTCACCAAGCCGGTGGTTGCGTATATCGCCGGACAAACCGCGCCTCCCGGAAAACGCATGGGCCATGCCGGTGCGATTGTGACCGGCGGCAAGGGCACGGCGGAAGGTAAAGTTGCCGCTCTTAAAGCGGCTGGGATTGAAGTGGTCAGTTCGCCGACCGATATTGGCGTGGCGATGAAAGGGTATTTATAAGGTTAATTGCAGAGACGCATTTGTCGCGTCTCTGCTCAGTAAAAAATTATGGAAAACACTAAAATAATTTCGAAAATCACTACTAAAAATTACCGGAACTTGGTTAATGAAGACGGTGTTGTCTTAAATAACCTGAATATCTTGATCGGTTCAAATGGTTCCGGGAAAAGCAATTTTGTCGCTTTACTGGAATTTTTTAAAAATTGTTTAACGCCTAGCCCTGATTTAGATAGCAGAGGCATTACCGCCTTTGAAAATGCAGTATCTAAGCTCAGATATAATATTTTGGATTCCCTTATTAAAAAGCCAGCCAAAGTAAGTCTTGAATTTGAATTCCTTAATTTACATCCACTTAGTGAAATTACATTTTTTTTGGCTCTTTATATAGATAACTCTTTTTCTGCTACCAGCGTAGCTATTGCTGAAGAAAGCTTGCAACAAACTAAACCAAAAACAGATTCAGAAGTCCCATTTGTTTATTATAGAAGCCATGATAAACAATCAGGATGCGGGATAGTTTCTGTAAATAACAAAAATAAAAATGGATCAAGTTTCCACAAGCTATCACAACATATTTCTGTCGCCGAATTATCTTTGTTAGAAATTCCAAAATTATTAATCGAAGAAGGTACTTTTTATCCTGAACAAGTTCCATTGTATAAGATTCGAAATGATTTGAGCGAAACTGTAAAAAAATGGCAATTTTATAATGCCAATGAAATGGATTTGGCAAAAATTCGAGGCGAAAGACCCAAAGTAGGATCAAGTGATGTGATACTTGCCAAATCGGGCGAAAACATGCCCGCCGTTTTAGACAATTTAAGCAATCACATAAAATACGGCATTGATTTTGATGAGCGCATTAATAACGCAATGAAGGATATATTGCCTATGACTAAGCGCATCAAAACCTCCAGAGAAGGCATGTCGCTGACAGTGCGATGGTATCTTGATGGAATGGAAGAGCCTTTTTATCTGGATGACATGTCGGACGGCACGGTGCGCATGTTGTGCTGGGCGACTATCTTGCACTCACCGATCTTGCCGACGTTATTAGTCATTGATGAGCCTGAATTAAGTTTGCATATCGCCTGGATGGGCATTTTAGCGAACTGGATCAAACAAGCCTCGCAAAAAACGCAGATTATTATTTCAACGCATAGTCCCGACTTATTGGATTACTTTACCGATTGCGCTGGCGATGTGATTTGTTTTGAAAAAACTCAACCGAAAGGGCACTTTAAAGCGCAGAAACTACCTGAAGCTATCATAAAAGACAAAATAGCAGAGGGTTGGCAATTGGGTGATTTATATCGAACCGGCGATGATATTATCGGAGGCTGGCCTTGGTAATTTGGTTGCTTGCCGGTGGTGGAGAATCTGAATTAGGCGAACGGGAAGGCGACATAAGAGGCATCGTTCATTTTTTTGAAAAACATTTTCCCGATTTTACTTTTCACAGAATTACGCCTGTAAGGAATAAACGCCCCCCTGGTAGAGTCAAGCCTAATACCATTAATGATGTACTAGGTAAAACAGGTAAAGATTTTGCTAAGCAAATTAAAGCTAAATTGGACGATAAGATTAAATATCAGAGTCCGCCCGATGCAATATTAATCTTGGATGATTTAGATTGCAGTTGTAATGTTGAAAGGAGAAAGCTATTTGACGACACTGTTAATCAAGCCGGAAACGGGGCATTCAAAGAGATTCGGCGGATTATCGGCTTTGCCGCACCTGAACTGGAAGCATGGGTGATTGCGGATTGGGAGAACACCATCGCCAGACATATCGACTTTAGGCAAAACCATAAAGCCATGCAGTATTGGTTGAACTATAAAGCCGTTTCTTTTGATAGGCCAGGAACATTCAGCTTTTATGATGAAAGTAAAAAATCTTGCCGTGATAAGCTTTCTGCTCTTCTGATCGAATCTTCGCAACAACAAATAAATCAAACTGTTTATTCAAAAGCAAAGCATACGCCTTTCTTACTTCATGATTCTTTAAAGCCTGATGTTGTAGCTAGAAAATGTCCTATTTTTAGGGATTTTTTTACCCAACTACAAAATCTAAGCCAAAGACCGTAATACGAGTTGTAACCTTCAATGACCTTAAAAATAGCCCTAGCCCAAACCAACTTCCTGGTCGGCAACATCGCCGCCAATGTTGACAATATCGCCCAAGCCGCCGTCCATGCCCGTGATGAATTGGGCGCGGATATGATCGTCTTTCCTGAACTCACCATTACCGGCTATCCTGCTGAAGACTTGTTATTGCGCACCGATTTTATTACGGCCGCCAATAATGCCCTATACCAACTGGCCGACCGCCTTGCCGGCATTGCGCTGATCGTCGGTTTTCCCGAACGCGATGGCGACAAACTTTACAACAGCGCGGCGGTGTTGCATCAGGGCGCGATACTGGCCTGTTACCGCAAACGGGCTTTGCCCAATTACGGCGTGTTTGACGAGCAGCGTTATTTTACGGCGGGCAGCCAGCCGTGTGTGTTTGAGTTCAACGGCACGTTTGTAGGGCTGACCATTTGCGAAGATGTCTGGCGGCCCGGCATTATTGAAGATACCAAACAAGCTGGAGCAGAGCTGCTGCTGACCATTAACGCCTCACCGTTCAATTCGGGAAAAATCCATCAGCGCGAAACCATTATTTGCAGCCAGGTTAAAGCGGCACAGATTCCGTTGGTGTATGTCAATCAGGTCGGCGGCCAGGATGAATTGATTTTTGACGGCGCGTCTTTCGTCGTTGACGCCGAGGGGGACATCGTCTTCCGTGCTGCGGAATTTAAAGAACAGATCAGTGTGGTCGAGTTTGACGGCAATAAGCCGGTAAAAACCGACTGTGCTCCGTCCTACAATGAAGTCTCCAGCGAGTATCAGGCGCTGGTGCTGGGCATTAAGGATTATGTGCGCAAAAACGGTTTCCAGGGTGCCATTTTGGGCCTGTCCGGCGGTATCGATTCGGCGCTGGTCCTGGCTCTGGCCGTCGATGCGCTGGGCGCGGATAAAGTCGAAGCCGTGCTGCTGCCGTCACGCTATACTCAGGACATGAGCAATGAAGACGCGGTGTTGGAAGCGGAAGCCTTGGGCGTGCACTACCATATTATTCCGATAGAACCCGCCGTTAATGCGTTCACCGGCATGCTGGCCGAGGTTTTCGCCGGCACGGCTAAAGACGCCACCGAGGAAAACATTCAGGCGCGTTGCCGCGGCGTGGTGTTAATGGCGCTGTCGAACAAGCAGGGCAAGCTGTTATTAACCACCGGCAACAAAAGTGAAATGAGCGTGGGTTACGCGACCTTGTACGGCGATATGTCCGGCGGTTTTGCGCCGATCAAGGACGTGCCCAAGCTGCTGGTTTACCAGTTGGCGCATTATCGCAATTCCTTATCCCAGGTGATACCGGAGCGGGTCATTACCCGTCCGCCTTCGGCTGAGTTGGCGCCCGACCAGGTTGATGCGGACTCCTTGCCGCCCTACGACGTACTGGACCCGATCCTGGAGCGTTATATCGAAAAGGACCAGTCCGCCGCTGAAATCATCGCCGCCGGCTTCAGGCGCGAAGATGTAGCCAGAGCCGTCAGCCTGGTAGACCGGAACGAATATAAACGCAGGCAATCCCCGCCGGGAATCAAGATTACGGGCCGGGCGTTCGGCCGCGACCGGCGCTACCCGATCACTTCCGGTTATAAGGGCGTTTAGTTGCCTGCCTGAAACCGCGCCTTCAAGTCTTGAGGCCATGGATTAGCCTTTCTCAAGTCCTGCCTATTTGTAATACAATGGGCAGGTTTTCAACCGTTTGTTTCGATCACCTAATGTTCCTGCCGGCGGGTTATAAAAACAAGGCTATAGCTATGTCGGCTGTCGATATTGCCTATTGAGGATCAATAGATATATACCGTTCTACCATCCGCATGGCTAATAAAACATTACTGCTAGCTCAGCTGAGAGGTTCCTGGGCAGACAGTATTTCATAATTACAAAAAGGTCAGTTTATATGTGTTGGAGTGGTGAAGCGTCTGGCGTTCTAGCCGTCGCAGGTCTTAGTACCGCAGCTTATGTTGCGCTTAAACAAGGGGAGTCGAAAGAACTCTGGATTCCGTTAACTTATTTTGCCTTAATGGAGTTATTGCAGGCGGTCACTTATGTCTATATCGATATGTGTGACAATCCGAGTAACCAAATACTCACGCTGCTGGGCTATCTGCATGTCTCGTTCCAACCGTTTTTTGTCAACATGGTTGCGATGTATTTCATCCCGGAAAGCGTCAAAATAAAAATCCGCACGACGGTCTATACCATCTGCGCGATCGGCACGATCGCCATGCTGATCAAGATGTACCCTTTTGCCTGGGCGGGTTCCTGCAACATCGGTATAGAAGGCTTTTGCGGACCGAGCGTCTGCTCTACCTCCGGCTCCTGGCATATCGCTTGGCAAATGCCGTTGAACGGCCTGTTGTCAGACCCTGTCGGCTGGCTGTTCGGCTTTAACTGGGGCTTGCATGCACTGACTTATATCCTGGTCGCTTTTTACCTGCCGCTTATGTACGGTTCGTGGCGTTTTGTGGGCTTCCATTATTTAATCGGCCCGTTTATTTCCGATATTACCACCACCGATCCCAACGAGTATTCGGCGGTTTGGTGCCTGTTTTCCATCGCCTTGTGCGTATCGGTCATTAAAACCCCGATCAGGAAACATCTGCACGTTAAAACCTGGCCTTTTTACAAAAAGTATATTGGCGATTCGCTTTAACTTAAGCATTTTTATTCACCATGAAGGACATCTTCACGCCCTTCATGGTGGACTAATAAAAGCTCCCTTTTATATTCCCATCACCCCATAACCACCGCTTGCCGCTTTGCGCCCCAGTCTCCCGGCTTTGGATTAAACACCCCCGCACAACGCTCGCCGCAAAAACGGCAATTTCCCGACGCATCCAAATTCCAGTCGGACAATTCGTACCAGTCGCGGCCTATCAGTAATTTTTTGCAACTGTGGCAATAGGTACTCTCTTCGGCTTTATCATGCACATTGCCTACATAGGCGTAATGCACGCCGTTTTTTAAGGCGATTTGCCGCGCCTGCAATAACGATGAAAGCGGCGTAGGCGGCTTGTCGCGCATCTTCCAGTCCGGGTGAAAGGCGGTGAAATGCATCGGCACATCCGGCCCCAGATTTTCGACGACCCATTGGGTCATCGCTTCCAGCTCGGCTTCCGAGTCGTTCTCACCGGGAATAACCAGGGTAGTCAGCTCCAGCCAGACCGATGTTTCATGCTTGATATATTTAAGCGTTTCCAGTACCGGCTCCAGATGCCCGCCGGCAATTTTGTGATAAAAATGTTCGGTAAAGGCTTTTAAATCGATATTGGCGGCATCCATCCATTGATAAAACTCGGCTCTGGGTTCCGCGCAAACATAACC
>JBAQYH010000112.1:0-3335 GCA_049299935.1 Methylobacter sp.
GTATCGCAAGGCCAGGGCGAAAATACCAAAACCGTCTGGTTGGTGGATTGGAACAATCCGTTAAATAACGACTTTGCGATTGCTGAAGAGGTGTCGGTAAAAGGCCAAAACAGCAAGCGCCCGGATATTGTTTTATATGTCAACGGTATCGCCCTGGGCGTGATTGAATTAAAACGCTCTTCGGTTTCGGTGACTGAAGGAATTCGTCAGAACCTCGATAACCAGAAACTGACCTTTATCCGTGATTTTTTTACCACCATGCAACTGATGATGGCTGGTAACGATACCGAAGGCTTGCGTTACGGCACTATCGAAACCTCCGAAAAACATTATTACGGCTGGAAAGAAGAAAACCCAGCCTATAACCTGGATGTGGATGATCGCAGTAAAAAACACCTCGCCGTGGATGATGTCAGTTACGCCGATGGCATGCTCGACTTCGATATTATCAACCTGTGCAATAAACAACGCTTTTTAGAAATCATCCATAATTTTATTGTCTTTGATTCAGGCTATAAAAAGACCTGCCGCCAAAACCAATACTTTGGAGTGAAGGCCGCACAGCAGCGCCTTAATAACAACGAAGGCGGGATTATCTGGCACACTCAGGGCTCGGGCAAAAGCTTAACCATGGTGTGGCTGGCGAAATGGATTCGCGAGAATATCACCAATGCCCGTGTGTTGATCGTGACCGACAGAACCGAACTGGATGAACAAATCGAAGGCGTATTCGGCGGCGTGGAAGAAGCTATCTATCGGACTAAAAGCGGCGCCGATCTGGTGTCTACAATTAACGAAGCGGAGCCTTGGTTGTTGTGTTCGTTGGTGCATAAGTTCGGCAGGCAGGGTGACGATGGCGATGATAAAGCGACGGATGATTATTTGGCCGAATTAAAAAACAGTTTGCCCAAAGACTTCAAAGCCAAAGGCAATGTGTTTGTGTTTGTCGATGAATGTCACCGCACTCAGTCAGGTAAGTTACATAATGCGATGAAGGCCATCCTGCCCGATGCGATATTCGTGGGTTTTACCGGTACGCCTTTACTGAAAAAAGATAAACAAAAAAGCATCGAAATCTTTGGCTCCTATATCCACACGTATAAATTCGATGAAGCGGTCGCCGATGGCGTGGTGTTGGATCTGCAATATGAAGCCCGCGACATCGACCAGTACATAAAATCCCCTGAAAACATCGATCGGTGGTTTGAAATCAACACCGCCGGCTTAACCGACATGGCAAAAGTCCAGTTAAAGCAGCGCTGGGGAACCATGCAGAAAGTGCTGTCCAGTCGGGATCGCTTGGAAATGATAGTAAATGATATTTGGCTGGATATGAAAAAGAAGCCGCGGCTGATGGATGGCCGTGGCAATGCGATGTTGGTATGCGCCAGCATTTACCAGGCTTGTAAGGTGTATGAGTTATTTTGCAAAACGGAATTAAAGGGTAAATGCGCCATTGTCACCAGTTATTTGCCTTCACCGGCCGACATTAAAGGGGAAGATAGTGGAGAAGGTTTAACCGAAAAGCTGCACCAATATGAAATCTATCAGCAAATGCTGGCGGACTATTTTGAAGTATCTAAAGAAGAGGCGATAAAAAAAGCCGAAGAGTTTGAGAAAAAGGTAAAACAGCAGTTTAAGAAAGAGCCGGGGCAAATGCGTTTGTTGATCGTCGTCGATAAATTATTGACCGGCTTCGATGCACCTTCGGCGACTTATCTTTACATCGATAAAAAGATGCAAGACCACGGTTTGTTCCAAGCCATTTGCCGGGTAAACCGCTTGGATGGGGATGATAAAGAATACGGCTATATCGTCGATTACAAGGACCTGTTCCACAGCTTGGAAACCTCTATCGGCGATTACACCAGCGGCGCCTTCGATGCGTATGACAAGGATGATGTGCAGGGTTTGCTGACTAACCGTTTGGACACCTGCAAGGAGAAATTGGAAGAAGCCAGGGAAACGGTAAAAGCACTGTGCGAGCCTGTGTTGCAACCCAAACAATTGATCGACTACATTCGCTACTTCTGCGGTGATGTCGCCAACCGCGATGACCTGAAACTGAACGAAGCCAAGCGGGTCTCGCTGTATAAAAATGTCGCGGCTTTGGTCAGGGCTTATGCCAATATTGCCAACGAACTGCAAGGCGCGGGTTACAGCGCCAAGGAAGCGCAAGAGCTTAAGGATGAAGTAGAACACTTCAGCAAGATGCGTCAGGAGATAAAGCTTGCCTCTAAAGACGAAGTGGATATGAAGCAATACGAGCCGGCCATGCGCCGTTTGCTGGATACCTATATTCGGGCGGAAGACAGCGAAAAGGTCATCGATTTTGAAGAGCTGGGGCTGATTGAGTTGATTGTTGAAAAAGCCAAGCAAAACCCGGCCGGACCATCAAGCAAGAAAGTGCCGGAAGCGATGGCGGAAACCATCGAAAACAATATGCGCAAGGTGATTATCGACGAGCAACCGATAAACCCAAAATATTATGAAAAGATGTCTGAGCTGTTGGATGCCTTGATAACACAACGCCGTGAAGAAGCGATTATTTATGAAGAGTATTTAAAAGAAGTAAAAAAGCTGGCTGGGAATATCACTAAACCGCAAGGAGGAAGCTCTTATCCTGACTCTATGAATACTCGAGGTAAACAGTCGATGTATGACAATTTGGATAAAAACGAAGAGCTGGTGACGAGACTCGATACCGCTATCCGTTATACAAAAAAAGCGGACTGGAAAACCAACCGTTTTAAACAACGCGATGTTGAGCATGCGGTTAAGGAAGAGCTGGGCGACTATCAGGTCGATATTAAAGATCTTATGGACCTGATAAAAAGCCAATCCGAGTATGATTAGATGACCCCAACTAAAGACATGCTGACAGTCAACGGCATTGAGGTGCAGATTGTAAGAAAGGATATAAAAAACCTGCATCTGGCCGTTTATCCCCCCGATGGCCATGTGCGTGTTGCGGTGCCTCGGCACGTTACCGATGACAATGTGCGCTTGGCGGTTATTTCTAAACTTAGCTGGATTAAAAAGCAACAGCAGGCTTTCAATGATCAGCCTCGCCAATCGGAAAGGCAGTATATCTCAGGCGAGTGTCATTTCTTTTTTGGAAAGCGCTACAGACTTGAGTTAATCGAGCACGAGGGTAAGTCTGAGATAAAGCTGTTACAGGGCGGCAAGCTCAAAATGTTTGTTAAACCCGACGCTTCAATAGAAAGCAAAGAAAAGCTGTTAAACGCTTGGTATAGAGCAGAGCTAAAGAAATGCATATCTGGGTTACTCGATAAATGGCAACCCGTTGTGGGCGAGCAAGTCGCTGCTTGGGG
>JBAQYH010000113.1:0-6979 GCA_049299935.1 Methylobacter sp.
GGCCGTGGCAACCTCCCCTGTTTTTGGGTCCTTTAATCCGGCGCTCTTTGTTTCGACAGCTGCGGCTGTTTTAGCGGCTGCCGGTTTAGCAGCAGTGGCCTTGGTTGCCGCAGGTTTAGCCGCTGCCTTAGGCGCAGCCGCTTTAGTTGCTGCCGGTTTTGCGGCAGGCTTAGAGGCTGCTGCTTTGGTTGCCGCCTTAGGCGCAACCGCTTTAGCAGCAGCCGGTTTTTCTTTTGCAACGGCAGCCAGGGGCTTTGCTTGTTCGACGACTGCCGCCTGTACTTCAGGTTTTGCCGCTGGCTCTTTGGATTTAGCAGTTGCTTTTTGTTCGCCCATAATTGCATAAACAACATAGGCAACAAAAATTGTAGTTAATATAAACAACCCTTCAGTCATAATGGCTCTCCACCTCTTTAAGTTAATTTTTCTTCTTCTCTGCTTTGAAATTAAGCGCCACTGGTTGCAGGTTGCAGGAGTAAACATCTTTCCATGCAGGTAAACCGTATCGCTAGTGCCGGAATATACCAGAAGCCGGTGTGCAGGGAAAATTCTAATTCGAAAAACTGCAAAGTTGCCCGATACTTAGCGCTAAGCTCCGGCGCTTACCAGCATATCCGTCCTTTTGCCAGTTTAGGCAAATCGTCACGCAAGCCCATCGCGTAGTGGTTAAAATAAGCCTTGACCCATGCCGAGTTGTTAACCAGGTTCATTCCTGCCGAGCGCAAGCCGACCAAGGGCTGAGCGCTCACGCTGTAGGTCTTGTTCAACACATCCATGCTCGACATCATCATCAGGTTATCGCCCTTACGCCAGCGTTCATAGCGGCGCAGGTAGCGTGAGCTGGATAGCGGTCTTTTTTCCTGCCGGGTTTGGATGACCAGCTCCGCAATCGCTGCGGCATCCAGCAACCCGGCATTCACGCCTTGGCCTGCCAAAGGGTGCATCGCATGAGCGGCATCGCCGCACAGGGCGAACCGCTGGTCGGTATAGCGGTTGGCGTATTGAAAACGCAATGGAAATGCGGCGCGCGGGCCGACGTCCAGCATCTTGCCCAGGATACCGCCCGAGGCTTGCTCCAGGGCTTGCAGGAAGTCTTGATCGGCAAGCGCCAGATGGTTTTTCGACGTCGCCGAACTCAAGGTCCAAACGATTGAACACTGCCCGTTTTTCAGCGGCAAAAAAGCCAACGGCCCCTCGTCCAGAAACCGTTGCCATGCAGTAAACTGATGACTCTTTTCAATAGTTACCGTAGCGACCAAACCATCCTGGTTATACTCCCAACCGGTCACGTCAATACCCGCCATCGCCCTGAGTGCGGAGTCGCGTCCGTCGGCGGCAATGACCAGATCCGCCTCAAGGATTCGGCCGTCTTCCAGGCGCAACTGCCTGCTGTCTTCATTAAGCTGCATATCGACGACTTTTGCCGGCGTAATGCAGGTGGCCGACGGCAGGGTGTCCAGCACATCCCAAAGGGCCGCAACGGTGACCCGGTTTTCGACCAAATGGCCCAGCTCCGGGAAGGCGGTGTCGGCGCAGTCAAAATGCAATTCGCCATCGCTACGGGCATCCCACACCCGCATGTCCCGGTAGGGGCAGACGCCGCGCTGCACCATGCCCGGCCATGCGCCCACCATGTCCAGGATGTTCTGGGAAGCCTTGGTCAGCGCGGAGACGCGAATATCGATGGGTTCCGGCGGCCACTGCCGTTCCGGGTTAAACCGCTCCAGCAACGCCACCTTGACGCCGCCATGCGCCAACGCGCAAGCCGTTGCCGCGCCCACCATGCCGCCGCCGACGACAATTACTTCATAGCGCTCGGTCATTGTCCTATCTCCTGCTGCCTAAGCGGGGCAAGCGTCCGGCCAGGCCCATCGCATGGCGTGTCAGCAATGCTTTTGCAGCAGGGATATGATCCAGTATCGCCAAGCCGATATTCCTGGCGGCAGCCAAGGCCAGCCAGTCGTTGGAAAAAATCCGCACTACAGTATTGGTAAAACCGATGGTCCGGTCGTGATCTTTCTGCCTGGCTTCGGCATAAGCCGTTAAAAAATCGGCAGCGCCTATGTCTAGGCCTGCCTCATGTTGCTTGATGATCATTTCGGCCAGCTGCACAACGTCGCGCAGGCCTAAGTTAAACCCCTGTCCCGCAACTGGATGCAGCTGATGCACCGCATTGCCGATAATCACGGTCCGGTCGGCGATCATTCTTTCGGCACGGATCAGCGATAACGGGAAAGCCCGCCGGGGAGCCGCCAAACTAAGCTTGCCCAGCCTATAGCCGAAACACTGCTGTAGCTCGGCCAAAAAGTCCGCTTCGCTGCCGGACATCAGCGCCTCGGCATCTTCGCTGCTGCGCGTCCAGACTACCGCGCAATGATCGCTGTCGACAGGCAACAAGGCCAGCGGCCCCGAAGCGGTAAAGCGCTCGAATGCGACGTTTTTATGGGGCAGGGATGCTTTAACCGTAGTGACCAGCGCGGTCTGTCCGTACTCGGTGCTGTGCTGGGCTATTTCCAGCAACTTGCGGACCGAGGAGTTGCCGCCGTCCGCACCGACCAGCAATTTGGCGGATACGTTTAACGATTCATCGCCGCGTTTCAGGCTGATATTGACCGCATCACTACCTGCCATCAAGCCGATCAGCCGGGCCGGGCAAATCAATTCTATTTTGGTGCCGGCTACCAGCTTGGCAACATGCGTTTCAATGTCCCGCGCGGTAATGACATAGCCCAGCGCCTCGACATGTTCTTTTTGCGCCGAAAGCCGGGTTTTGCCGAAATGGCCCTGATCGGAAATATGAATATTTTTGATCGCGGTGGCGGCATGGCTGATGCCCTGCCAAATACCCAGCGCCTCAAGCATTTTTATGGTGCCGGCGGCCAAAGCCAAGGCCCGGTCGCCGGCGGGGGAATCATGCAATTGTTCGCGGGTGGAAGCTTCAACTATCGCAATCTTCAAGCCGGTTTCTTTTAACGCCAGCGCCAGGCAGTTGCCTGCCAAGCCTCCGCCGACAATCACTAAGTCATAATCATGTTGCATCAGGTCGCCTGCATTAAGCTTTCAATTTCCGCAATGGTTTTGGGCACGCCGCCGGTCAAAATCTCGTGCCCCTCGGCGGTTACCAGCACATCGTCTTCGATGCGTATGCCTATGCCGCGCCATTGCTCGTCAACGGTCAGGCAATCCGCCGGGATATACAAGCCCGGTTCGATGGTCAGTACCATGCCGGGTTCCAGCAGGCGCCATTCCTTGTCCAGTTTGTAGTCGCCGACATCATGCACATCCATGCCCAACCAGTGGCCGATCCGGTGCATGTAAAACTGTTTGTATTTTTCATCCTTGATCAGCTTTGAGACTTTGCCTTTGAGCAAGCCCAGCGATACCAAGCCTTTGGTCAGCACCTCAACCGACGCATCATGCGCCAGATGCCACGGCAGGCCGGGCTTGATCTGGGCGATGGCCGCAGCCTGGGCATCCAGGACCAGTTGATAAAGCTGTTTTTGCGGCTCGCTAAAGCGGCCGGATACCGGAAAAGTGCGGGTAATATCGGCCGCGTAATGGTCGCATTCCGCACCGGCATCAATCAGCAGCAAGTCGCCGCTTTTTAATTTATCGGCATTTTCGGTGTAGTGCAGGACGCAGGCGTTTTTGCCGCCGGCCACGATCGAAGGATAAGCCACAGCGCGCAAGCCGTCCTGGATAAAGTTGTAGATAATTTCCGCTTCCAGCTGGTACTCATACAGGCCGGGCTTGCATTTTTGCATGGCTTTGACATGGGCGTTGGCGGAAACATCGGCGGCGCGGCGCATCAGTTTGAGCTCTTCAGCGCTCTTGAACAGGCGCATTTCATGCAGGATATGTTCCAGCGAAACCAGCTCGCCCGGCGCAGTGACGCCGGTTCTGGATTGGCTGCGGATATGGTTTATCCAGACCAATAAATTGTGGTCCAGGTCGGAATCCCGCCCGATCGGATAATAAACCTTGCCCTTGTCTTCGAGCATGCCCGGCAAAATGTCGTCCAGGTCATCGATCGGGAAAGAATCATCGGCCTTGTAATGCTTGGTGGCGCCTTCAAGTCCTGCGTGCGCGCCTTCCCATAAGGCCTTTTTTTCATCGAATTCGCGGCAAAACAAAATGTATTCGCCCTGCTTGCGCCCCGGGATAAAAACGGCCAGCGAATCCGGCTCATTAAAGCCGGTCAAATAATAAAAATCGCTATCCTGCCGGAACGGATAATTCACATCCCGGTTGCGGGTCCTGACGGATGCGCTGCCTATCAACGCGATATTGCCGATGCCGATGTGTTGCATTAATTGCTTGCGGCGTTTTTTAAATTCACTTTGTTTCATATTAAAATCAGGTAAAAGGTTAAGGGCGAAAGGCAAAAGGCAAAAGGTTCAAGTTGTTTTTTCGCCTTTTGCCTTTCATCTTTCGCCTTCTTTATTCAATTCGCTACGCAGCAATAAAACAGCCGATCTCATGTACTCCCTAATTTCCATGAAATCACTCTCATCTTCCTCGCCTTCAGCTTCCGTATCCAGCTTGGTGAATTCGGCAATGTCTTTTAGAATTTCGGTCACTTCCCTGGACAAGTCGGCGGCGGTATGGGTAAATCCGACGCCTAATAGAAAGCCTTGGCACCATTGGGTTAACGCCTCAACCTGCTCGCTCAGCAAGGCTTCATCCTCGTCAGGCAAAAACAGGTCGAATTCGAAGTCATCGCTCGCCAATAAGCTCCGCGTCTCCTCGAATAAATTCACCAGTATCGCCTTCCCTTCCTCGGTCACCGGCGTTGCATGCCGAAACAGCTCGGCTAACCAGTCGGCACTTTGAGCTCGATCATTAGAGCATAGCATGCCCGTCGCCATGCCGTGAGCTTGCGCCGCCGAGAGTTCGGCATCGCCTTGTACAACAATTTCATTAATTACTTGGTAAGTCATAAATCCCACATAATAATTTCAATATCGCGGACTAAAATTATCGCTTATGCTACCATTGATCATAAACTTGGATAATATTTGTTAATCTTGAATCGTCCAGTATGTTCGCAATATTTTGCCTATACCTTGCAATAACCTAATTGCCGCCATGACACAATCAAATCAATCTGTAGAGTTAAAAGATCTCGAAGACAAGCTGGATCAGCTCATCGAGCAATACGCCCTCATAAAAAACGAAAACAGCTCGCTAAAAACCAAGCAGGATTCATTGGTCCGGGAAAAAGCCAAGCTGCTGGAAAAAACCACCCTGGCCAGAACTCGGGTTGAAGCCATGATTACGCGCCTGAAAGCCATGGAGAACGGATCATGAACAAGAAGCCCGTGCCTGTGTCCCTGACCATTATGGGCAAAGAATACAAAATCGCCTGTATGCCTGACGAGCAAAACGACCTGATCCAGTCGGCTCAGCAGCTTGATATTCAAATGCGCCAAATGCGGGATTCCGGTAAGGTGACCGGCGCCGACAGGATTGCCGTTATGGCGGCGCTGAATCTGGCTCATGAGTTACAACTGATGAAAAGTCAGAATGCCGCACTCAACCATACCCTGAGCGAATGCCTGGCAAAAATGACACACAAAATAGAAAACGTTTTAGAAAATCATTAAACGCGTTAAAATACCGTCTTGCATTTCCTGCGGCGTTCGAGAGTGTGCTGGGTGTTTCCTGAACCTGTTTTAACCCCGGGGGCAGATACCAGTACTGGTGCGCATGCCCGTTTCATACGGGAAGCCTGATTTACCGGCCATGTCCCCACTTGAACCTCCGGTTCAAGGACGAAAGCACATTACGGCGCAAGCGGGAGATGCACCCTAACAATCGCCCTCATTAAAACAAAATCCCATGAACTACTGGCTAATGAAATCCGAACCCGATACGTTCGGGATTAATGACCTGTGCAACAAGCCTAACCAGACCGAACATTGGGACGGCGTGCGTAATTACCAAGCCAGGAACATGATGCGGGATGAGATGAAGCTGGGCGATCTGGTTTTCTTTTATCATTCCAACTGCGAAATGCCGGGCATCGCTGGCATTATGGAAATCGTTAAAGAGGG
Source organism: Methylobacter sp. (assembly GCA_049299935.1). Taxonomy (GTDB): domain Bacteria; phylum Pseudomonadota; class Gammaproteobacteria; order Methylococcales; family Methylomonadaceae; genus Methylobacter_A. The sequence goes on from JBAQYH010000113.1 coordinate 6,057, forward strand.
CTACCCCGACTTTACCGCTTTCGACCCGGATGACAAGCATTTCGATCCCAAAAGCGACCCTGAGCATCCTCGCTGGATAATGGTCGATGTCAAATACGTTAGAACCCTGTCCCGCACCATCCCCCTTAAAGAATTAAAAGCCCAGGAACAGCTCGCAGACCTCGCGCTGGTCAGGCGCGGCAACCGGTTATCCATCATGCCGGTCAGCAAAGAGCAATGGGATTTTATCCTGTCGCTGGAGTAGAAACAGGTTAATAAAACTTACAGAAATACAGTTAGTTAGCCCGGTTCCGTATGTTAATTTCTGGCTAAATTGGCTTGCCTGTGAAACAATTATTATTTTATAGGGCTTGACGAAGAGCGTCAGGACATGGGGAGACCTATGTCTATCCCGTAAGTAACGATTGGTGCGCAATGAAATTCCTCGACGTAAAAACCGATTTTGCTTTTAAAAAAGTTTTTGGCAGCGCCAATTCGAAAGACATCCTCATCAGCTTTCTTAATTCGGTCATCGAGTTTGATAGCGCCCGAAAAATAAAAGATCTCGTTATTGTCGATCCGTACAGCATCCCCTTGTTAAGAGGGATGAAAGACACCTACGTGGATGTTAAAGCGGAGTTGGACGACAGCTCACACGTTATAATCGAAATGCAGGTTCTTAATCACGAAGGACTGGAAAAAAGAATCCTGTATAATGCGGCAAAAAATTATTCCATACAGTTAAAAAAAGGCGACGCTTATCATTTGCTCAACCCGGTCATTGCATTGACCATCACTGATTTTATCCTGTTTAAAAATAACGAAGAATTAATAAGCAATTTCAAGCTTATCGAAAAAAAACAATTCATCGAATACAGTGACGATATTGAGTTGGTTTTTATTGAACTGCCTAAATACAATAAAACGGAAAGCGAGCTGGACAC
>JBAQYH010000114.1:0-10621 GCA_049299935.1 Methylobacter sp.
ACCGTTAAGCCCGAAGTTAACTCGTACTCGCCTGTTTTGAGTTTTCTGAGTGCATTTTCCTGAACGGCGATGACTTTAAACCAGAATGGGTTAAGCACCAGTTTTTGATCTAAAAGTTTATCGGTTATGCGGTCAAGCGAATCGCCTTTTTCAATTTCTATATAAACCGTTTTATCGACCAAAGCCGGTTGGTGTAACGCAGTTTGGTAGTTCATCCACAGCCAGCCGCCCACAAAACTTAAGACCAACAAGGTAAAGCCAATGATTATATGGTTTATTGTTGATAACCCCGGCAACCGCTCCATACCTTATTCTTCCTCCTGCGCCGATACGGCCCTACAGGCAAACTCGGCCAGCTGAATTTGAATGCTCTTTGCTATCGGGCCCACTGAAAAGCGCGTCGCCCCGATTTGCCTGATGGGCCAGATGCCGATAATTGAATTGCATACGAATGCCTCATCAGCCGATAACAGCTCGTCTTTGGTAAATACATGTTCAATAACTGAAAGGCCGCGGTCGGCTGAGATCGTCATTATTATGCTGCGCATAATACCTGCAACGCCTGTTTGAGCCAGTGCCGCGGTATAAAGACTGTTATTTTTAATGTAGAACAGATTAGTCATTGTTCCTTCAATAACGTGATCATTGACATCCAGCATAAGTCCTTCCTGAATGGCAGTGTCAGTCCATTCGGCTCTCGCCATAACCTGTTCAAGCCGGTTTAGGTGTTTAATGCCCGCCAGGGTGGGATTCAAACCTAAACGGGTGTCGCAGAAACGGGCGACGATGCCCTGCTCCCGGTATGTTTCCGGGTAATCGGGATAGGGATGGAGACTTAATACGCGGGTAGCTTGAATGATTTCGGGCTGGCGGTAACCTCGCCCTCCTGAGCCGCGCGTGATTATGATTTTAAGCACAGCGCGAGCTGTAGGCCATCGGCGGCAAAGCTCCTTAGCTTCAAGACTAAGTAACTTTGCGCCTGGAAAAGGGATGTAAAGCCGATGACAGCCTGACTTTAGCCGTTCTAAATGACGCTCAAGAAAAACGGGTTGTCCGTCTCTAACTTCAATGGTTTCAAACAATCCATCGCCGTATTGAAAACCGCGGTCGGATATTTCGATATGCTCCTTGCTTTCACCATTGATGAGAATCATTTTTTAGCCTGATAGGCAAACGGCGCACCCGAGGGCATAAAGGCTGACCACCCTGTTGCTAATTACTCATACCGTTTAAAAACCAACGAACCGTTAGTACCGCCAAAACCGAATGAATTGGACATAGCCACATCGATTTTCATATTTCTTGCGATATTCGGCACATAATCAAGATCGCATTCAGGATCTTGATTTTCCAGATTGATGGTTGGCGGAGCAATTTGGTTTTTAATGCTTAATGCTGTCAGCACCGCTTCAATACCGCCCGCAGCGCCTAATAAATGACCGATCATGGATTTTGTCGAACTGACCGCAACTTTATAAGCATGATCGCCCAATGCGGCTTTCATCGCCTGGGTTTCGCCCACATCGCCGGCAGGCGTCGATGTGCCATGCGCGTTAATGTAATCAATAGCATCGGCATTTAGGCCGGCATCACGCAGGGCATTTTTCATGCACCGCGCCGCGCCTTCGCCGCCGGGTGAAGGTGTCGTCATGTGATAAGCGTCACCGCTCATGCCAAAACCTACCAATTCAGCATAAATTTTTGCGCCGCGCGCTTTGGCATGTTCCAGCTCTTCGAGAACCACGACACCTGCACCATCGCTTAGCACAAAGCCGTCACGGTCTTTATCCCAAGGACGGCTGGCGGCTTGCGGATCATCGTTGCGGCGGGACAATGCTTTTGCCGAAGCAAAACCGCCCATTGCCGTCGGTGATGTCGTGCAGCGCTCAGCGCCGCCTGCAATCATCACATCGGCATCGCCATGTTGAATTAACCGTGCTGCATCGCCAATGTTATGCGTGCCTGTGGAACAGGCGGTAACAATGGCGTAATTGGGGCCTTTCAATCCGTATTTGATTGAAAGGTTGCCTGAAATCATGTTGATGATATTGCCGGGGACAAAAAACGGCGAGATACGGCGCGGGCCGCTTTTATCATAGACTGCATAGCATTCTTCAATACCGGTAATACCGCCGATACCCGATCCGATAGCAACGCCGATACGTTCGGCATTAGCCTCGGTGACTTCAATGCCTGAATCCTCGATAGCCTGGCAACCCGCAGCAATACCGTAATGGATAAAACCATCCATGCGTTTGGCATCTTTTTCGGGAATATATTGGCTAATATCGAAATTTCTTATCACGCCGCCAAAGGTGGTGGCGAAAGAAGAAATATCGAAAGAATCAATTGGGCTTATGCCGCTTTTACCATTGATAATACCATCCCATGTTTCTGAGACCGTGTTAGCTAAAGGCGTGATTGCGCCTAATCCAGTTATTACAACTCGACGTTTGCTCAATGTGATTTACCGTAAGAATGAAAGGCGGGAATAAAGGGTTAGTGAAGGTTGGAAGTGCAACGTAACACGACAATTAAAGCCTTGCAGGATGGGTAGAACGCAACAAAACCCATCACAACAATGCGGGATGATGGGTTTCGCCCCCGCTATCGGCGATTGCTCCTGCATTAGTCTACCTTCTGCATCATCCGCACGGATGTGACGAACACAGATATTGCAGGAGCAAACACTGCCCATGCAGTCGTACTTATCCTACGCAACTACCTCCTGCATCATCCACATAACCGTGATAAATGCAGTTACTGCAAGAGCAAATATAGTCGCAACCCAACCTACAAGTTAATTAACTAAAAATCAGTTTTAAGCGTTTTTTACTACGTAATCGATAGCTTGCTGAACAGTTGTGATTTTTTCAGCTTCATCGTCTGGAATTTCGCATTCGAATTCTTCTTCAAGAGCCATGACGAGTTCGACTGTATCAAGAGAATCAGCACCTAGATCATCTACGAATGAAGCATCGGTAGCGATATCTTCTTTAACACCCAATTGTTCTGCAACAATCTTTTTTACTCGTTCTTCAATGTTACTCATAATTATTATCCTCAAACAATGTAAGTTCCCCAGCGTCTAATCTGAGACCTACAATAGTATTGTTATTAATTTTATTTGAAATCCCGTCTCCGGAAATTCCAGACGGCGGGGGGATTATACTTTATATTGCAAAAATATCACAATATTAAGGCATGAACATACTATACGGCCTATAGGCAACACCCCTTACGGCATGAACATGCCACCATTGACATGAATGTTTTCACCCGTGATATAGGCAGCCCCATCAGAAGCCAGAAATGAAACCGTATGCGCGATTTCTTCCGCTTTGCCCAAACGTGACAAGGGAATAGCTGACAGCAAGCTATTTCTAATATCATCACCCAGCTCCTTGGTCATATCGGTATCAATAAATCCAGGCGATACCGTGTTGATAGTAATATTGCGCGAACCCACTTCTTTGGCCATGGATTTGGCAAACCCGACCATACCGGCTTTCGCAGCGGCGTAATTGGCCTGCCCGGCATTGCCGGTCGAACCTACTACCGATGAAATATTGATAATGCGGCCCGTTTTGGCTTTCATCATGCCTCGCAGCACGGCTTTGCTCATGCGGAAAACCGAAGTCAGGTTGGTATTGATAATATCATCCCATTCCTCGTCCTTCATGCGCATCAGCAAATTATCACGGGTGATACCGGCATTATTGACCAGCACGGTCGGCGCTCCAAACTCGTCATTAACAATCTTGATGACTTCTTCAATAGATTCAGGATTGGCGACATCAAGCTTTAGGCCCTTGCCATCCTCGCCCAGATAAGCGGAAATTGAATCAGCACCGCTATCCGTGGTCGCGGTACCGATAACCAAAAAGCCATCCTGAGCTAATCGTTCTGCGATTGCCCGGCCGATGCCGCGACTGGCCCCTGTTACCAAAGCTACTTGTTTAGCCATTGAGTTGCTCCAATACTGTATTTAATGTTTCCGGGTCATAAATAGTCAAATGCTCGGCATCCTTGGCGATACGTTTGTTCAAGCCGACCAACACCTTGCCCGGGCCGCATTCAACAAAACAGGTGACGCCCTGATCATGCATAAATTTGATGCTGTCGGCCCAGCGCACCGGTTTATAGAGTTGTTCTTTTAATGCATTACGGATGACTTCAGGAGCGCTATGCGATGCAACATCCACATTATGAATCAGCGTCATTTTTGGCGTATCAATTACAATGTTCTGTAACTGCTCATCCAGTTTTTGTGCAGCAGACTCCATTAATGCGCAGTGCGAAGGAACGCTAACCGGCAACAACACCGCCCGCTTGGCTCCCATCGCTTTTGCCGCAAGCATTGCTCTTTCAACGGCGGCGACATTGCCGGCGATAACCACCTGTCCTGGCGAATTGAAGTTAACAGCAGCAACTATTTCATCTTCAGACGCATCGTTGCAAACCTTAACGACCTGATGATCTTCAAGACCCAAAATCGCCGCCATTGCACCGACGCCGGCAGGCACTGCTTCCTGCATCAATCGCCCTCTTGCTGCAACCAGCTTTACGCCATCCTCAAGCGACATAGCATCCGAACAAACCAGGGCGGTATATTCGCCGAGACTATGTCCGGCCATCCACGCGGGACGCACATTACTGTGCTTGCACCAGACCTCCCAAACCGCGACACCGGCGGCCAGCATTGCAGGTTGCGTATTATGCGTTTGATTAAGTTCTTCTTCCGGGCCATTGGCAACAAGAGACCATAAATCTTTGCCGAGCGCATCGGATGCCCGCTCAAAAGTATGCTTTACCTCAGGATAGCTGGCCGCCAAATCTGCCAGCATGCCGACAGATTGCGAACCCTGACCGGGAAAAACAAAAGCTAAGTTATAAGTTTGGTTATTCATGTCAATACGCTTTTAGTATTTAATTAATGCAGAACCCCAAGTAAATCCCGCTCCAAATGCTTCAAGCAAAATTATTTGTCCGCGTTGAATACGACCGTCCCGAACACCTTCATTGAGAGCAAGCAGCACAGATGCGGATGAGGTATTGCCCTGGTTCTCAAGGGTCAAAATAACATGATCCATGGACATTTTTAATTTTTTTGCTGTCGCCGCAATAATCCGTGTGTTTGCCTGATGAGGAACCAGCCAGTCAACGTGGGATTGCTGCATGTTATTTTCAGCCAGTGTTTCATCGACGATGCGACCCAGCGTATTGACGGCAACCTTGAACACTTCGTTGCCGCGCATCTTGATGTAACCGGTCTCTTGTTGATTCTTCTCGGTAGCAGCCTGAGGGTTCGGACAATACAGCAGGTCTTCATATTCACCGTCAGAATGAATATGGGTCGATAAAATACCGGCCTCATCCGATGCGCCCAGCAATACCGCGCCTGCACCATCACCGAATAAGATACACGTACCCCGGTCTGTCCAGTCAACAAGACGCGAACAAATTTCAGAACCAACTACAAGAACCTTCTTGGCCGCACCCGATTTGATATACTGATCGGCAATACTCAACGCAAAAATCGAACCTGAGCATGCAGCCTGCACATCAAAGGCCACGCAGTTTTTAATCCCCAAGCGCCGCTGCAACAAACAGCCTGTACTCGGGTAAACACGATCAGGTGTCCCGGTCGCAACAATGATCAAATCGATTTCTTCGGGATCACAAGCCGCAGCCTCTATGGCTTGTCTTGCGGCAATTTCAGCCATGCTTGAGGCTGTTTCATCCGCTGCGGCGATACGGCGGCTTCTAATGCCGGTTCGCTCAATAATCCAGCTATCGGAAGTATCAACCGTTTGTGATATTTGCTCGTTGGTGCGAACTTCTTCCGGCAGATAACCGCCTGTACCGATTACTCTTGAATAACGAGTCATGCATTCTCTCTCAAAGCCAAAGTTTTTTCGACTTGTTCGCTTATTTTTCTAATGACATCTTTTTTCACTTCAACTTCAGCAAGATGAATAGCCGTTTTAAATGCCAACACATCGGCACCGCCATGGCTTTTAATCACCAGTCCGCGCAACCCTAAAAAACTTGCGCCATTGTACAAGCGCGGATCGATGCGTTTTTTAAACGATTTAAGCACCGGATAAGCCAGCAATCCCGCCAACTTGGTTAGAATATTCCTGCCAAAAGCCTCTCTTAACGCGGTACCAATCATTTTTGCCGCGCCTTCAATGGATTTGAGCGCGACATTGCCGACAAATCCATCAGCAACAATCAGATCAACCGGGACATGACCCGCATTTAAAGAATCGCCTTCCACATAGCCTATGTAATTTAACGACGAATTTTCCAGTAATTTTGCAGCCGATTTAACCTGCTCATTACCTTTCACGTCTTCTTCGCCGATATTTAACAAACCAACTTTGGGGTTATCAATATTTTCAACCGCCTTAACCAGTTCCGCACCCATCACGGCAAATTGAAAAAGATGCTCCGCAGTACAATCCACGTTTGCGCCCAGATCCAGCATATGCGTATGCCCGTCGATTGACGGCAACGTGGAAATGATCGCAGGCCGATCAATACCCGGAATCATTTTAAGTACAAAACGGGCAGTCGCCATTAAGGCCCCGGTATTACCGGCGCTCACGCAGGCATCCGCACGCCCATCATGAACCAGGTTGATGGCAACCCGCATTGACGAGTCTTTTTTATTTTTCAGCGCTTTAGACGGCGATTCATCCATTCCAACGCACTGGGATGCGTGCTGAATGGTAAGTCTGTCTTGATAATCAATTAAGGCCTGGGCCAACTGCGGATTAAGAACAGCCTCATCGCCCACTAAAATCAGTTTTAAGTCTGGATTGTTCTTTAAACAGTCCAATGATGCCGGAATGGTGACTTCAGGACCGTAATCCCCGCCCATTGCATCAATCGAAATTGTTAGGCTCACGCTTACGGATGACTCCTGAGTTATTAAAAAGAAGCCGAACCTGACCAGGTTCGGCGTATCATCATGCTATAAAATGGGAAGTTTTATTAATCTTCTTCGCCATTGCTTACAATCTGACGACCTTTAAAGAAGCCATCTGGAGTGACATGGTGACGGATATGAGTTTCACCTGTCATTGGATCCTGAGACAAGGTTCTGCCTGTTAACGCATCGTGTGAACGACGTTGACCGCGTCTTGAACGCGATACTTTACTTTTCTGTACGGCCATTATAAATCTCCAGTGTTTTTTAATTTGGCTAAAATGGAAAAAGGGTTTTCGGTAGGCGACTGTTGTTCATCTTGTAAAAAATCCGCCTTATTATCCGGCTTCTGCACAAGACAATCGTGCTCGTGCTTGGGAAATGCAGGCAAAACAAGCAACAACTCGTCTTCAATAATGTTCTTTAGAAGGATTTTCCCCTCATCGACTAACAACGGTTCATAATCCTCGGGCAATCTGTCCGCTTGATCTAATGAAGTAACAATACCCAGCTTAACTGCACTTTTAACAGGCCATTGCACCGCCTGCAGGCAATTTTGGCATTCAAGCTCCAGAACCGCTTCTATTTGCCCCTCAACTTTGGCCAACCTGCCTTCGCGACCAAAAAAAAGTTCAACAGTCACAGCCCCAGCATCGCTAAACAGCGTATCCGCCAAGCGATCCAGTTTACTTACGGGTATTTGCCCCTTCAATTCCCCGCGCTTATCAGCCAGGTGCAAGGGGTCTATAAATTCAGGTAATCGAGCTAACATAACCGGGTAATAGTATATGGAAACAACAAGTTCGTCAAATCCGTGTAACCAGCCCTATCAGTGCTTAACGATGACAGGCTTATTGACAAGCTCATTGGGATTATCTGTGCCAGGCGGAAAATGGGCGGACAGCAACAGCGTAATACGCTCGATGCCTTGCAGCGACCCGCGCAAAAAATCACCCTGGTGAAATTCTTTTTGCATACTTTCGGCTATTGCATCCCACTCGTCTTGGGCCACGCGCTTGGCAATTCCCCGGTCTGCGACAATATGAACTTCCCGATCCGCCAGCAACAGATAAATCAGGACGCCGCTGTTTTCTTCGGTATCCCAGACTCGCAAATCCGAAAACACCTCAATCGCGCGCTGACGGGCCGATATGCCTTGCCAAACCTTACCCAATGCCAGCGCATTTTCAACGGCAAAACGAAGCTCACCACTATGCTGGTGCTCGGAGTGTTTGACCGCTTTTTCTATATCGGCCAGCACCGTTTTGGAAAACAACACACGCCAACGCCAGGGTGGCATAAAGGCATGACGAAACCAACGTTTAATATTTACCATGACCCTGATGCGCCTCCTCCGCCAAAGCCGCCACCGCCGCCGCTCCATGAACTGCCGCCCCCACCGCTTCCGCCGAAGCCGCCGCCATTAGACCAGCCGCGTCCGCCCGTTAAACCGACTCCAACAATGAAAAAAACCATTAACCCGATAAACAAAGCCAGCGAGAAAGCTAATCCCAAAACCAGTGCAGCCACCACGCCGCTGCCCAGTCCCGCCAGCATCCCACCCATGACGCGCCCCATCATCGCAGCCAGCACAAATCCTGCAATCAAGCCGCCCACCAAAATGAACATAAAAGCCCCTTCATCTTGCTGTCCGCCCTGGCTTTCAGACGCCGCAGGCAAAGCCTCTCCTTCAATTAGGCTCATCAGCTGCGCAACACCCGCATCAATGCCGCCCGCATAATCGCCCTCCTTAAAATGCGGCGTAATGGTCTCGGCTATCACCCGCTTGGCAACCGCATCGGGAATGACGCCTTCCAGGCCATAGCCGACTTCCAGGCGCAGCTTCCGGTCATCTTTAGCTACGATCAGGATGACGCCGTCATCGACGCCTTTACGGCCGATTTGCCATAAATCGGCAACCTCTATACCAAATTCGGCTATATCTTTCGGCTGAGTAGTCGGAACGATTAATACCGCGATCTGGCTGCCTTTTTTGGCTTCGAATGCAGCCAACTTATTTTCCAGCGTAGTGACCTGTTCAGCATTGAGCGTGGCGGTGAGATCGGTAACTCGACTTGATAACTCGGGAACGCCAACGACTGCCCAAGCCGCCATGCAAAATAACAACAGGAAAAATCCAAGACCGTAACGGCTACGGGGAAATAACGCAGACAACATGCTTACTGGCCGCCGACCTTTGCAGGCGCGCTAAAATCCACTTTGGGCGGCTGCGCAATGGCTTGTTCGTTTTCCACGGTAAAGCTAGGCTTGGTCTGGAAACCGAACATCATCGCGGTCAGGTTGGATGGGAAAGAACGCACGGTAATATTGTATTCCTTGACTGCGGCAATATAGCGATTGCGCGCCACGGTGATACGGTTTTCCGTGCCTTCCAGTTGCGCCTGCAAATCACGGAACAGGCCGTCGGCCTTCAGTTGCGGATAGCTTTCTGCCACCGCCAGCAGCCGTGAAATCGCACTGGTCATTTGCCCCTGGGCAGCGATAAATTTCTGGAACGCCTGCTCGTCATTGACCAACTCCGGCGTAGCCTGCAACGATCCGACTTTGGCGCGAGCCTCGGTCACTTCGATCAACACATCCTTTTCGTGAGCCGCGTAGCCTTTCACCACATTCACCAGATTAGGCACCAGATCGGCGCGGCGCTGATACTGGTTCAGCACTTCCGCCCATGTCGCTTTAATGTCCTCGTCGCTGGACTGTAGCGTGTTATAGCCGCAGCCGGACAAAACCGTCATCATCAACAAAACAATCAACCGTTTAAACATATCAACCTCTCAACCTGGATCTTAAAGCCTGGCGAACACAAGCATAAACCCAAATAAATTCAACCAATTAAATACAATAAAAATTAATTTACCACGAAGTCACGAAGGACATGAAGAAAAACCAAAGTAAAAACTTCGTGTTCTTCGTGGCTTTATGCCTTAATAAATATAGATGCGCTTTTAAAAATTAAACCACCCCGAACCGAATGAGCTGGCAAAAACAAGACTGACGATAGTCATCAGCTTGATCAAAATATTTAAAGACGGACCGCTGGTGTCTTTAAACGGATCGCCCACCGTGTCGCCCACCACCGCTGCTTTGTGGGAGTCGGAACCCTTACCGCCGAATTGCCCCGTTTCAATCCATTTTTTCGCATTGTCCCAGGCGCCGCCGGCATTAGCCATCATCACCGCCAGCAGGAAACCGGACGACATGGTACCGACCAACATGCCCGCCAGGGCTTCTTTACCCAAAACATGCCCCACAACCAGCGGCACAACAACCGCCAATGCGCCGGGCAAGATCATTTCACGCAACGCGCTTTCGGTGCTGATACCGACACAAGCCGCGTAATCTGGTTCGCCAGTGCCTTCCATCAAACCAGGAATTTCGTGGAACTGACGCCGTACCTCGACAACAATCTCGTGAGCCGCTTTACCCACCGCCATCATGGTCAGCGCGGAAAACAAGTAAGGCATCATCGCGCCAATCAGGATGCCCGGCAACATGGTAGCCCCCAGGATATTCAAGTTATCAATTTTTGCGGCCGTCACATAAGCAGCCAACAAGGCCAATGCAGTCAACACCGCCGAGCCGATCGCAAAACCTTTGCCGGTAGCGGCGGTCGTATTGCCCAAGCTATCCAGCGCATCGGTGCGATGACGCACTTCACTGGGC
>JBAQYH010000115.1:0-2236 GCA_049299935.1 Methylobacter sp.
CCTTTTGGCTGAATATTTGCTCGGCGTCTTTTTACAGGCAGCCGCAAAGCAAGATCATACGCTAGACCAAAAAGTGCGTCTCTGTATTGGTACCATCTCAACGGAGACAGCCGATTTTTTGATAAATTTATTGGACGGTTTAACGCTAGCCGTTGATCAGGAATCATATATAGGTCCATTTTGCAGTTTCCTCAAAACGGCTACAATTAATTGCAAGCCATTGTTGAGAGAAATTGCCGATGATCGTAATATTTTCATTACGAGCGAGTTAATTCTATCAGTATGCGAAATAGCTCAACAATTTTATGAGGATGATAAACCGATATTTATAGACCAGCGTGATTATAAAACAGAAAGCAGGTATTTTTTCAGGTATCTTGGAACAAAGTTATCTATGCCTTGCTTATCCTACCCAATATATAATGAACGCTGGATAGCGTTACTTGTTGCATCGGTTCTATGGAAAAGGCTTACAGGCCAATACTTTAACGAGCAATATTTAAATACTAAGAAGTCGTATTTATTGAGAGATCTTATTATGTCTAGCTCCCATATACCTTTATGGAGTTTTCAGCTTTTTCATAAATCTAATCTCAGCGAGATTAATCTAAATGGGCATAATCTTAGCGGCGTGGATCTGAGTGAAACTATACTTATTGATTCATATCTAAATAGAACCAATCTCGCGGGAGCTAACCTTTACAAGGCCAACCTCGATAGAGCTAACCTGTTCATGGCTAATCTTGAACGAGCAACCCTAAAGGAAGCAAGTCTTAGAGCCGCGAATCTTACGATGGCCAATCTACAGGGCGCCAATCTGAAGGGCGCCGATTTTCACGAAGTTGCTCTATATGGCGCTAGTTTTCAAGGAGCTAAATTGGATGGTGCTGATTTTACTGGAGCTTCGTTGGCTGGGTGCGATATGGATCCACAACAAATAACATACGCATCTAAGCGAGGTGCAATTATTTACGAGTCCAGGTTTAGCTTAGGAGACAAATAGTGTTCAAGAAATTCTCAGTTTGACCAAATCACTACACACGGGATTGGCACATTTGGAATTCTGTCGCGGGCGGCCGGGCGGAGTCTGGCCACACTAAGATATGAATATTTAAGAATAAATTTGCAGAATAGAGCCCTTTTTGAGGCTTAGGTCATCATTTTTGATGTAGAAAATGGCGGCCTAAGGAAAACCGGAGAACAAGATGGATCGAGCCAAACTGCACTCCTTACCCGGATACGTCTGGCATATTACTCATCGCTGCCACAATAGGGAATTGCTCTTCAAGTTCGGAAGAGACCGTAGAAGATGGCTCCAATGGGTATTCGAGGCGAAAAAACGATATCACGGCGATTTGCGCAGGGCGCTTAGCTGTTAACACCGCGCAGTTAGAGACTTAGGATCGCACTGTTCCCGAGGAAAGTGAACAATCCCAGTGAAGAAATGGCCTGAATTTGACGATTACGGCGATCTCCCCGTGGGGATTCATCCGGCAACGCTCGATGAAGTGCTACAGCATTTTGGGATAGGGAGCGTCCAACGACGCCTTGTCGGACATTGACTGGAACGTATCTGCAAACTGGCCGGAGGTACTGGGCTGGTGGCAAGATTCATCGTGTTTGGGTCTTTTGTCACGGCCAAACCCGACCCCGGTGATGTAGACATTTTATGTTGATGGAGGATTCGTTTGACTCGAATCAGGTGGGCAGTGAGGCAGCCATCATTTTTGACCATCAGGCAGCACAAATAATCTGGGGGCCAGCGTTTTTTGGATCCGGCGACTGGCTGCGATGGGCGGGGAGACGGAAGCACTTCAACACTGGCAGCTCAAACGAGACAAGACACAACGTGGCATGGTAGAGGTGATTGGCGATGATTCACAACGATCGAGAACTTGAGGCGACCAAAGAGCGTATCGGGTATTTTCAGCAACAAGTGGAGAGACTCCGACAGGTCGAAACCAATCCGCGGAATTATCGGTTATCGGCAGGAGGCTATCTCGCCGAGATTGATCGAATGAATCTCGAGGTAAGGGAGTATCTTTCGCTTCATCCAAGTGAGCTCAAAGAGCAAGCCGCCTGAGCTCGTGAAACGAAAGACAAGGGGACACCCGCCGGGACCGAGAGGCCCCTGACCTACCCAGACCATCAAGCGAATTTGATAATGGCAGCGGGCGGGGCGCGGGCGCCGGGCGGTCCGGGCGGGGTCGGGCAATGCATTTCCTTACCCCGAAGG
>JBAQYH010000116.1:0-1755 GCA_049299935.1 Methylobacter sp.
CAGAGGGGCGGGAGCCCCTTCTGCTGACCCTCGGCAAAAGCGAGGAGCACAGGATAAAAGCGGCAACCGGGCCGCCTTTTCTTTGGTTACTTTCTTTTCGACTGCATGGATGCAGGAGGTAGAGCAACGCAGGAGCAGGAGCAGTTGCCGAGGCGGAGCAAAAGAAAGTAACTCGCCCTCGGGGGCGAGACCCCGATTCAAATAATCGTCGCGTGAGCGACTCCTTATACATTATTCATTCGGCTAACTGCGTAACATCAGTTATTTACCGTAAAAAACATAATCCGCCGTATAGGCTATCCGCTTTTCACTGCCCAGATGATTGGCGTCGCATCCCGAGGCAGGCGGCAGGCCGCCTTGCGTATTAATCCGGTTAATAAAGCCGACGTTCGAGAACAGGCCGTCGCCCTTATGGGAAACCACCTCGACCAGCAGCCATGCAATGGCCTTGCCCGGCGCCATATCGATTTTATTGACGACCCGGCCGACCACGCGACTGCCCTCTTTATATTCCCAGAGGGGGCCCGCCGTATGATTTCCGACAATATTGCCCTGCTCATCGAACAGCTTGGCATCGGGCGCCTGCGTTTGCCATGAATATTCGTCTTTATTCAACGCGCATTGGTAAATCTGGTCGCCCTTCGCATGCGCGGTCAACACGGGGCTATAGCCTTCCGGCACTTGAATCTGCTCGGGTATTGAAGCCTCGGCATAAGCCGTGCCTTGCAACATCACCGATAAAACCAATATCTTTTTAATCATAGCGTTCACCATGGCATTGGCGTTCCGTCATACTTGAGGAAACTGCCTGATTGATCCAATGAAAAGTTCTCTATCAAAGCACGCATTCCGGTAATGCTTTCAGCTGCATTAATTCGCGCATTAGGCCCGCCCATATCGGTTATAACCCAACCGGGGTGGAAAATAAGCACGCCGACAGACTGATCTTTAAGGTCTACCGCCAGGCTCTTCATTGCCGCATTCAATGCCGCCTTACTGGTCCGGTAAAAAATACTGCCGCCGCTGTTGTTATCCGTAATGCTGCCCATCAGACTGCTGATATTAACAACCAGTTTTTTATCGCTTTGTTTAATTTGCGGCAAAAAAGCTTCGGCCATTTTTACCGGGGCCTCGGTGTTCACCAGCAGCGACTGGGTCCATGCCTGATAATCGAGATGGCCAAAACCGTTATTTTTGTTATCCGCATAAATGCCGGCATTATTAATCAAAACATCGATCGATAGGTCCGCTAACCTCCCAGACAGCGCATCGATTTGTTCAAACTCCGAAACGTCCAGCTGTTCCAGCTGAATATCAGGGTGGCGACCGGCAAGCTTATTTAGATCAAACGCATCATCCGGGTTGCGGGAACAAGCGATGACATGCCAGCCCTGTTCTGCATATTGGCGGCAAAACTCCAGGCCCAAACCGCGATTAGCGCCGGTAATTAAAACTGTAGCCATTTTATTTCTCCCATAAAAAAACCTCCTGCATCGACAGACGCAGAAGGTTTCTTATACTACTTAAAAATTAAGCTGAAAAGTTTTTTGCAGCAAAATCCCAGTTAACCAATGACCAAAATGCTTCCAGATAAGCTGGACGTGCATTGCGGTAATCGATGTAATAAGCGTGCTCCCAAACATCGCAAGTCAGCAAAGGCGTTTGACCGGTCGTTAACGGACAACCGGCATTGCTGGTGCTGACCAGCGCCAAGCTGCCGTCGGCATTTTTCACCAGCCAAGCCCAGCCTGAACC
>JBAQYH010000117.1:0-7243 GCA_049299935.1 Methylobacter sp.
TGCCCAATGACGGCGTGGGTTTGGCGCGGATGGAATTCATTATTACCGAATACATCAAAGCGCATCCAATGGCGCTGATACACCCCGAGCGAGTGCAAGACGCGGGTGAGCGGGAGCAGCTAAACCAGTTAACGCGCAATTATGCCGGCGCTGAAGATTACTTTGTCCAAAAACTCTCGGAAGGCGTGGGTACCATTGCCGCCGCGTTTTATCCCAAACCCGTCGTCGTACGGATGTCGGATTTTAAAACCAACGAATACGCCACCTTACTCGGCGGGCGCTGGTTTGAATTTGACGAAGCCAATCCGATGATCGGTTTTCGCGGTGCGTCGCGTTACATCCATCCCGCCTACGCCGAAGGTTTTGCTCTGGAATGCAGGGCCATGAAACGGGTGCGCGACGAGATGGGGCTATCCAATGTTATCTTGATGATCCCCTTTTGCCGCCGCGTAGAGGAAGCCCGGCGTGTGCTCGACTACATGGCACAGCTCGGTTTGAAACGCGGCGAGCAGGGACTGGAAATTTACGTGATGTGCGAGATTCCCAATAACGTCATTCAAATCGATGCCTTTTCCGAGTATTTCGACGGCTTTTCCATCGGCTCCAACGATTTGACCCAACTCACCTTGGGCGTGGACCGCGACTCCGCGATCATCGCCGAAGATTTTGACGAACGCGATCCCGGCGTTAAGGAAATGATTCGTCTTGCCGTTGACGGTTCGCGGCGTAACGGCAGGCATTGCGGCCTTTGCGGCCAGGCGCCGTCGGATTATCCTGAAATGGCTGAATTTCTGGTGGAAATCGGCATCGACTCGATGAGTTTGAATCCCGATACCGTGTTACAGACTACGCAGCTGGTGCTGGAAACAGAACGGCGTTTGGGCAGATAGCGGTAATAATGTTCCCGTTGCTCCATTCCAATTTTAGTGTGTTGGACTAGAATAAATAACATAGAGTTTTTTTGTGCTATGGCAGGAGAGGAGCAAAATGAAAATGAAAAATTACCGCCTGTTTTTATTGGGTTTTGTGGCGATTTCAGTGATGTTGCTAACCGGGTTTCAAAAGCCGAGCGTTAGCCATGCCCGTTTAGCAGACAAACAGGCGGCATCGGTTAACGTAAAAAAACTTAAGCTTAAGAGTAAAGGCGGCCCCGTTAACTCAAAACGGCAAGAAGCAAAAAGCAAACATTCGGTAGCGAGTGCTAAAAACAGAGCTGTTGATGCTGCTGAGCTTCAAAAATCGCTGGATCTTTCAATACCCTTTAAAGATTCTGAAAGTGCTTGGTTGAAGATGGAGCAAAACAGGATGGCTCAAAGAGAACCATCAGCTATGTTTGCTGTTGAAAAGCGAAAAAAGCTGCGGCCTGTAGATTTGAATGGGCAGATGTTGATGTCGCAAGAGCCTGAAGTCGATAAGCAAAAATCGCTGGATGGAGCGGGAATCGTTATCACTTTGAAGCGCTGAGTGCCGTAACAGACGGCGCCGCATGATTTAGAATCCTTTGTGAGGCGGGCGATAGATTTAGGCATGTCGACCGACCGCCCGGCCTCAGGTGTTCTAAAGTGCTTTTGTTTAACCCGTTTTCGCCAACTTGCTGTGATGCGCAGAGTAAGCGAAATAAATAATCAAGCCAATAACCAGCCAGATGACGAAGCGCAGCCAAGTGAGCGAGGGCAAAAACGCCATTAACGCGGTGCAAGACAGCATGCCCAGTACAGGAAATAGCGGGCTGAACGGCGAGCGGAACGGGCGGTTCATGTCCGGCTTGGTGATGCGCAGCACCAATACGCCTAAACAAACCAGCACGAATGCGGCCAGGGTGCCGATGTTGACCAGTTCGGCCAGATCGCCTAGCGGTATGAAGCCTGCGGCTATCGCCATGATGATGCCGCACAGCACGATGACGCGTACCGGGGTTTGGGTTTTGGGGTTCACTTCGCTAAAGAACGGCGAGAGCAACCCGTCGCGGGACATCGCGAAGATGATGCGGGTCAGTGCGTAATACAGCACCAGCATCACGGTGGTAAGGCCTGCAATAACGCCGGTTGAGATCAGTGCCGAGGCCCAGTTGTAACCGAGCAGGTTCAAGGCGTGGGCGACAGGCGAGGACACGTTGAGTTCGGTATAGTTGACGACGCCGGTCAGCAGGCCGGATACCAGGATGTAAATGACGGTGCAAAAGGCCAACGAGGTGACGATGCCGAAAGGCAGGTCGCGTTGTGGATCGTTGGCTTCATCGCCTGCGGTGGATACCGCATCGAAGCCGACGTAGGCGAAAAACACCAGCGATGCGCCGGCCAGGATGCCGGTAGTTTTGCCGTCAGGCAGGGTCTGAAACCAGCCGAACGGCATGAACGGCTGCCAGTTTTCCGGGTGGACGTTGAATGCGGCAACGGCGATAAACACGGTGATGGTCAGCAGTTTGACAAACACCATCGCGTTGTTGACTTTAGCGCTGTGTTTTACGCCGATGATCAGCAGCAGCATCAGTATCAGGATAATGGCGGATGCAGGCAGGTTGATCAGGCCGCCGAGTTTGGGGGCTTTGGTCAGCATTTCCGGCAACGGTATGCCGATGGCCGTCAATGCGTTGTTGAAATAGCCGGACCAGCCGTTGGCGACGGTCGCGACGGCAAGGCTGTATTCCAGCAGCAAGTCCCAGCCGATAATAAAGGCGAATATTTCACCGAAAGCTACATAGCTGTAACCATAGGCGCTGCCGCAGCCGCCGACCGAGGCGGATAGTTCCGCATAAGACAAGGCGGCGAAAGCGCAGGCGAGCCCGGCGATAACAAATGACAGTATAACCGCAGGGCCGGACTGGGTGGCGGCGGCGACGCCGGTCAATACAAAGATGCCGGTGCCGATGATCGCGCCTATGCCGAGAAAAGCCAGATCCCATTTAGACAGGCAACGCTTGAGGCCGCTACCTGTATCATCATCTGAAGTAACGTGTTTGCTGCGAAAAATGTGTATGGACATGCGGCGGTCTCTTGTTATTTGATTGAAGATGGAGTTAGTAATGTGTTGTATTAGCTGGATTATAGGGCAATAGCGATAATTCCCAAAACAAGTCGATGCAATCAGCAAAATTATGCTTGGATCGGCCTTGCGTGATAATATAAGGAGTTTTTTTAGATTGGCAGATCTTGAGTAATTACCTGGGGATTGTCTGTCGGTACGGATTTATCCGTGTCTACAACCAGTAAACACAACTGGTTGTTTAAGAGAGTTATTATTTTTTTATCTTGTGTTTCCTGAGAAATTTATCGCAATGAATATTCGCGCACTATTTAGCTTTACTATCTTACTGCTTGGCATTGGCGGTCATGCAAATGCTACGACCTATGCAATGCCGGCAAATAGTAATGATAGCGTAATCACTCAATACCCTGACGGTATGGCTTTAACTCGCGCCGATCAGGACGAAACCTTATTGGATGTGGCGCGCCGCTTTCTTCTAGGGCAAACGGAAATAGTCAGGTTGAATCCGGATGTCGATCGCTGGCTGGTTAGAAAAGGTGAGATTGTTCGCTTATCCAACAGACGTATTTTGCCGGATTCGCCGCATAACGGAATTACCTTAAATATCTCCGAATACCGTATGTATTATTATCCGCCGACTAAAAAAGGCCAAGCGCCACAGCAGGTCATGTCTTATGCGCATGGCGTCGGCAGGCAAGATTGGAAGACGCCGCTGGGTAAAACCAAAGTTGCGCGAAAAATCATGAATCCTTCATGGCATCCGCCCGAGTCAATAAGACGCGAACATGCCGCCAATGGCGATCCTCTGCCGGTTATTGTTCCTCCGGGACCGCATAACCCGCTGGGTACGCGCGCGTTGTACCTGGATTTGCCGGGAGAATACCGGATCCACGGCACCGATATTGATAAGATTAACGGTATCGGCATGCAGATAACCCATGGTTGCGTTCGTATGTATCCTGAAGATGTCGAGGAGTTATACGATAGAGTTTCAGTCGGAACGCCGGTTTATATTGTTAAACAGCCTATCAAAGTCGGTTGGTTGGACAATGTGCTTTATGTCGAAGCGCACCCTGATTTGGAGGGTGAAGAAACCACATTGGATCAGCGCTTTGCCATGGCGCTAAGGTTGATTCAAAAAGCCAATAATAATCAGGAATTGCCTGATTTTGATCAACAGGCTTTAAATAAAGCACTTAAAGAGCAGGGTGGTGAGCCTATAGCAATCTATGAGCGCTTGCCTCCATTGGAAGAAGCGTCTGCGGCTATTCCAACGCAACCGCCTGCTCCCGTACCATCGGCGGCGCCGGCGCCGAAACCGGCGCGCAAGCCTTCACCGGATGGTTATTATCACGGTAACTAAGGCCGTAGCGATTGTAAAAAATCTTTATAACCGCAGGGCACAACTGTCCTGCGGGTAAACCTGCTAAACTACGTATTTTTAACGCATAGCCTTTTTCCGGTACATTCCTTTGAAAAAAATCCTTATTTCCGACAAATTAGCAGAAGCCGGCATCAATTATTTAAATGATCAACCCGGCATACAAATACATATTGAGACCGGGCTTAATGAGGATCAGCTTTGCGGCATCATCGGGGATTACGATGCGTTGTTGATCCGTAGCGATACCCAGGTGACAAAAAAAGTTTTGCAGGCGGCTAAGAACCTCAAGTTAATCGGTCGTGCCGGTATCGGTGTCGATAATGTCGATATACCCGTCGCAACGGAACTGGGGATCATTGTGATGAATACCCCGGACGCCAATGCGACCACGACTGCCGAATTGGCCATTGCGCATATGATGTCGTTAAGCCGGCATTTGCCGATCGCGGACCGTTCGGTTCGCGCCGGAAAATGGGAGCGCTCCAAGCTGATGGGATCGGAAATTGCCCATAAAACGCTGGCGATACTCGGTTTCGGTACTATCGGGCGGATCGTTTCACAGCGCGGTTTGGGCTTGAAAATGCAGGTAATTGCGTATGATCCTTTTGTTGCGCCTGAAGTATTCGAAGATTTGGGTGTTGAGTCGGTAAGCCTGGATGAACTGGTGGCCCGGGCGGATTATTTGACCTTGCATTGCCCGTTGATCGAAAAAACCCGCAACGTTATCGGCAGCGCTCAGCTGGCGATGATGAAAAAACAGGCGATGATTATCAACTGCGCCAGAGGCGGCTTGATTGACGAGGCCGCGCTGTATGATGCCTTGAAAAATGGCCGGATAGCCGGTGCGGCGCTGGATGTTTACGAAAATGAGCCGCCTGCCAATTCGCCGCTGCTGGAACTGGACAATATTGTTTTTACGCCGCATTTGGGTGCATCAACCAGTGAAGCGCAGGTGGCGGTGAGTGTCGAAATTGCCCGGCAGGCAGTCACGTTTTTAAAGACCGGCGAGGCGGTCAACGCGTTAAACCTGCCTAGAGTGTCGGCGGAAGAGCTGAAAAAATCGCATGAGTTCATGACGCTGGCCAATATTCTCGGCAAGGTGTTGGTGGGCTTGGCGACCAAACCGATAGAAAAAATAGAAGTTGCATTAATGGGCCGGGCGGCAGAAGTTGAGGCGCGGCCGGTTTCTGTTGCCGCGCTGATCGGCGTGTTAAGCGGGCAATTTTCTACGCCCGTAAACCGGGTTAATGCCGAAAATATTGCCAAACGCCAGGGCATTGCGCTGGTGGAATCGAAAACCGAGGAAACCCAGGATTATCTGTCGCTGATTAAAGTTACCGGGCATTGTGCGGATCGTACGATCACGCTGGCGGGAACTTTGCTGGGCGGCTGCCATCCCCGTCTGGTGTGTATCGACCAGTTCGATATTGAAGTGGTGCCCGTTGGAACCTTGTTAGTGACCCAGCATGATGACAAGCCGGGCGTTATATCGGCGATCAGCAGTGTGTTGGGCAATGCCGACATCAATATCTCCAGAATGCAGGTCGGTACGGCGGATGTGCAGCAGCGGGCGATGGCGGTTATCAGCGTTTCCGAGCCTTTGACCGATGATTTGTTACAGCAACTTTGTCATATCCCTGCCGTACATAAGGCCATCCAGATCAACTTATGAGTTTCGATGTCATCTGCTTTGATTGCGACAGCACCTTAAGCAAAATAGAAGGTATAGACGAACTCGCCGGACGCGTCGGCTTGGGCGATGAAATGTCCAGGCTGACCGATGCGGCGATGAATGGCGAGGTGCTGCTCGAAGCGGTTTACGAACAGCGTTTGTCGCTGATCAGGCCGGATCGGGACAGCATCGACTGGCTGGCTGATTTGTATATCGAGCAGATTGTCGATGGCGTTAAAGAAGTGTTTGAGACTTTAGCCGCGCCCGGCAAGGAGCTGCATATTATCAGCGGCGGAATCCGGCAGGCTATTTTGCCGCTGGCAAGATATTTGGGATTGCCTGAAGCCCAGGTTCATGCAGTCGATATTTATTTCAATGCAGACGGCAGTTATCGCGATTATGACCGGAATTCGCCGTTGGCCAGGTCGGGCGGCAAAGCCGAGATTTGCAGGCGCTTGCTTAAAGCGCAAGGCTCGCTGGTTATGGTAGGCGACGGCAAGACTGACATGGAAGCCAAGCAGGCCGGCGCTGTTGTGATTGGTTTCGGCGGCGTGGCCGACCGGCCGGTGGTTCGAGAGCAGGCCGATTTTTACAGCGCCGAACTGAGCTTGGTTTCTATATTGGCGTATATTTTATAAGTTTGGTAATTATTTAGCGGATAAAAAGGCAAAGGACGAAAGGCGGAAAAAATCTTCGCCCTTTGCCTTTCGTCTTGTGCCTAAAAATTCTTTTTCCGGTTGTTGAGTAATTGCGAATACACATTTAATAGTTTTTAAGAGGGAGACAATGGCAGGGCATAGTAAATGGGCTAATATCAAGCATCGTAAGGCGGGACAGGATGCTAAGCGTGGAAAAATATTCACTAAATTGCTGCGGGAAATTACCGTCGCGGTAAAAACCAGCGGGCCGGATGCGGCCAGCAATCCTGCCCTGCGCACGGCGGTGGATAAAGCGTTAGGTGCCAATATGCGCCGCGATACCATTGATACCGCGATCAAAAAAGCGTCAGGCGCACTGGAAGGCGTCAATTATGAAGTCGTTCGATATGAAGGCTACGGCCCCGGCGGTGTGGCCGTCATGGTTGATTGCCTGACCGACAATCGTAACCGTACCGTCGGCGAGGTTCGCCATGCTTTTTCTAAAGCGGGTGGCAATTTGGGCACAGACGGTTCGGTCGCCTATATGTTCAGCAAGATCGGCAT